>JALOMP010000001.1 GCA_025455365.1 Chitinophagaceae bacterium
CAATATGCATCGAAATACCCGGATCGCATCCGGCTGTACCTGCGGTCTGAAAAAGACAAGGTATTTGTGGATGGGGTAAAAACAAGCCGGTTCAACCTGATCAGTAACATGCAGGAAGCCAGGGGGAAATACATCGCGCTGATGGATGGAGATGATTACATCATCGATCCGGAAAAATTAAAAAAGCAGGTCCGGTTACTGGAAAGTGACAAATCCCTCAGCTGTTGTTTCCATCGCGTGTATATCGAGGATATCAGGAAGAAAACCGTGCGTGTAAGCGGCAGGAAATTTTATGTAGCCACCGAGCCTCCGTTGCCGGAACACCGGTGTGTTTTTACCGTGAAGGATGAATTACAGCGTAACCTCATACAGATGTCGAGTGTCATGTTCAGGCGATCATGCATTGATGACCTGCCCGGGTGGTTCTGGAAGGTTCCCATGATGGATTATCCTTTGCACATCCACAATGCCCTTAAGGGTGATATCGGGTATCTGCCTGAGCCCATGACGGTTTACGTCTGGCATTCAGACAGCATGTTTTCTTCGGCCAGCGCCTTTTTCCAGTACAAAAAACACTGGCAGTTATTTACCACGATGGCAGAAAATACCGATGGCCCCCTGGCTGGCGCGATTCTGTTGAAACGGCACGATATCGGGAACAAGCTGGTGCATTTCTACCGGACACATTTCTGGGAGGACCAGCGCAGGTTTAAGGAGGAATTGGCGAAGAATGCATTTTACGGCGATGCGGCACTGATGACCAGCCTGACCAGGCCGTTGCGGGCAAAAAACTATCTTTCCGGCAGTTACGCGTATGCACGGGATATGGCCAGGAAAGTCCTGAGCCGGTAATCATTGTTTTCATGGGTACAGCATGGTGAAAAATCTGTTATGGGATCTCAGCGGTAAACTCGGGGCGCAAGTCGTTTCCCTGGTGATTTCGCTTGTCCTGACCAGGCTTTTAAGTCCCGAGGAATTCGGGGTGATGGGGATTGCCATGGTCTTCATCTTTGTTTCCTGGGCTTTCATGGACATGGGCTTCAGCCGGGCCCTGGTGCAAAAGCTCGAAATTACCAGTCAACAGTATTCGTCTGTTTTTTTTCTGAACCTCCTGATCGGGATCGTTTTGTGCACGTTGTTTTTTTTGCTGGCGGGACCCATTTCCGTTTTTTATAAGCATGCCGGCCTCGAAAGCCTGCTCAGGGTACTGTCCATTGTGTTTGTGTTGAATGCTATGGCGATTGTGCCGGGTGCGGTGCTTTCGCGCGGGATGAAATTCAAGTTTATTTCCGTCGCGTCCCTGCTGAGTGCACTCATCTCGGGAATGGTCAGTGTAGTGATGGCCTACCAGGGTTTTGGCATTTGGAGCCTGGTGGTACAGCAGTTGCTGTCTTCCACCCTTACACTTATTTTTCTTTTTTATTTCAGCCGTTGGAAACCAGTCTTATCCCTCGACCTGCAGGCGATTCGACCATTGTGGAACTATGGGGGCCGGCTGTTTATGGCTTCCATGCTGGGGAGCCTGGTCAGTCGCCTTGATATATTCATGATCGGAAAATTATACAGTACGGCTACGCTGGGATATTATTCAAGGGCTCAGTCGTTTGAGAACTTTTTCCGAAACATGAGTACCAACAGCCTGACGGCAGTCTTCTTCCCGGTAGTGTCCAGGCTGCAGGAGAAAAGGGCAGAGCTTACGCCCATGTACATAAGATACCTGCACATTACCGCCTTTGTATCGGCCGGTCTCGTTGGGATACTGTTCCTCGTGACATCCGATTTGTTTGTGGTCCTGTTCACCGCGAAATGGAGCCAGGCGGCGGAATATTTCCAATTGATGATCATGGCGGGTTTTGGATGGCCGCTCAGTGCTTTAATCCTCACGCTGATCGCTGCATTGGGTAATGCCCGCACCTATCTCAACCTGGAAATTTTCAGGACGGTGGTATTGGTTCCTGTCATGGTTTTTGGTATTTACGCCGGTATATATGCATTCCTGGCGGCCATGGTCGTCGTTCGCTTTGCATTTTTGGCTGTCAACCTGTATTTCGTCAGTAAGGAACTGAAACTCCCGGTGCTTAGGCAACTGCGCATCGTTGGAACATACCTGGGGGGAGCCGTGATGGCTGTTTCGGTGTCCATGGTCATGGACTATGTTCTGAAGCCGGGAGGGCATTTGGCCAGGGTTATATTACTCGGAACTTCCTTTTCACTGGTTTACCTGCTGTTTCAATACATGCTAAAGACGGAAGCCCTGCGCGAAATGCAGTCGGTCATTCCGAAAATCAGGGAATACCAGCGTGGAAAACGGACATAGTGGAAGGAATCCAACGCTGAGCGGCCCGGGCCCATGCATCTTTTTCCCGGTTTTACTCCGGGGGTATTAAGCCCGATACCTGGTGACTGACCTGGGGTGGAAACACGGCGTATTGGTGGAAAAAATGGGTGGAATTCCGGTCTTTTAATCGTTCACCTGGCTTCCCGATGGCCGAACTTGCAGCTATAAATTCTATGCAATGATTAAGTTACAAGTTATCGGGCACCTCGGCAAGGATTGCACCACCAACACGGTGAGCGGGAAGAATGTCATCAATTTCAATGTGGCACACTCCGAACGATATAAAGACGCCCAGGGAAACCAGCAGGAAAGGACCACCTGGGTGGAATGTGCGTATTGGACGGAAAGGGTGGCCATCGCCCCTTACCTTAAAAAGGGCCAGCTGGTATATGTGGAAGGAAGCCCGGAGGTTCGTACGTTCACCCGTAACGACGGGAGTTCCGGCGCGTCCCTGACCCTGCGTGTACTGAATGTCCAGCTCCTGGGCAGCGCCCGTGGTGGTGAAAGCCAGGAGGGGCAAGGATTCGCCCAGCGCGGGCAGCTTGATGCGCCGAAGGTGGAATCACCGGAAGTCAGTTCCGTGGAAGATGACCTTCCTTTCTAAACCTTGGTAGATTATTGGCGGAGCAACGGTGCGTTACGGTCCGGATACGGATGCGATTCGTGCGGTTGCTCCGCTTCTTTCTTTACGGCGAAGGTGTTTAATCGCATTGGGTGCTTCAACATATTTTTGCGCAATGGAAAAGAATATCCCGTACGACAGGCTGGCGCGGTTCACGGAAGCCATATTCACGGCGATGGGTTGCCCCGAAGGCGATGCGGTTAAGGCTGCAGAAGCCTTGCTGAGTGCCGACCTCCGCGGCATTGATTCCCATGGTGTTGCCCGATTATCCGGTTATGTGAGGTTGTGGGAAGCGGGGCGGATTATCGCCAAACCGGATATCCGGGTTATTCATGAAAGCCCCTCTACGGCGGTGGTGGATGGCGGTTCCGGGCTGGGCCTCGTAGTGGCGCCATTCGCGATGGACCTGGCGATCAAAAAGGCGGCGCAGGCCGGTACCGGCTGGGTGAGTGTACAGAACAGCAACCATTTTGGTATCGCCGCTTATCACGCGATGATGGCGCTCCCTCATGACATGATTGGAATCGCCATGACCAATGCCAGCGCCCTGGTGGCGCCCACCTGGAGCAGGGAACGCATGCTGGGTACCAATCCCATCTGTGTGGCGATACCTGCGGGGAAATATCCTCCTTTTGTAGCTGATTTCGCCACCACCACAGCAGCCAATGGCAAGCTGGAGATATTGCAACGTAAAAACCTGGAAGCCCCTGTTGGATGGATCCAGGATGCGGAGGGGCAGTCCGTGACGGATGCCCATGCGTTGAAGCAGGGTGGCGCCTTACTGCCGCTCGGCGGTGATCGTGAACACGGCTCTCACAAGGGCTACGCCCTGGGGTCCATCGTTGACATATTCTCGGCGGTGCTCAGCGGGGCCAACTACGGTCCCTGGGTGCCTCCTTTTCCCGCGTATGTGCCCATGCCCGAGAACCAGCCGGGAAAAGGCATCGGGCATTTCTTCGGGGCGATGCGCATCGATGCTTTCCGGACGGCAGAAGCATTTCGCAAGGACATGGATCAGTGGATTGAACGTTTCCGCAATGCCAAACCGGTGCAAGGACAGGACAGGGTACTGATACCCGGCGATCCGGAACGGGAATTTGAAAGCCTCCGCAGAAAGGAAGGGATTCCCTTGCTCGATTCGGTCATGGAAGATTTACAAAACACCGGTCGCAAATTCGCGATCAATCTCTAAATTCGCGTTCCGTTTACCACGGCTTTCCTGCCTGCATGTGCGGGGCCGGAATGTTTCCCGATCGCTTCCTTTAAAGCCCTGTTCACACCATGAAGATCATGAAGTTTGGCGGCACTTCCGTGGGAAGGCCGGACAGAATGCACCATGTAGCAACACTCATTACGCGCGATGAGGAACCGAAAATTGTTGTTCTCAGCGCGCTGAGCGGAACCACCAACGCGCTGGTCTCTATCGGCGAAGCCATGTCCCAGGGCGATAAAGACCTGGCGAAACAACAGATAGATAAACTGTCTTCCCATTACGACCAGTTCATACAGGACCTGCTGGTGGATGAGCGTTTCCGGCAGAAGGCAAAAGCGGTGATCGCCGAGCATTTCGAATTCCTGCAGATCATCCTGAAAATTTCCTTCAACGAGGCGCTCAACAAAGACATCCTCGCCCAGGGGGAACTCATGAGCACCAAGATGTTCAGCATCTACCTGGAACAGCAGGGGATTGACCACGTGCTGCTGCCCGCGTTGGAATTCATGAACATCGATTTCAACGACGAACCGCAGATCGGCACCATCCGGGTTAAGCTCAACCAGTTGTTGCAACAGAATCCCCAATGCAAACTGTTTATCACGCAGGGATATATCAGCCGGAACGCCCGCGGGGAAGTGGATAACCTCAAGCGCGGCGGCAGCGACTATTCCGCCTCGCTCATTTCGGCGGCGGTCAATGCCAGTGTATGTGAGATATGGACGGATATTGATGGTATGCACAACAACGATCCAAGGGTTGTAAAGAAAACCTTTCCCATCGAACAGCTCAGTTTCGACGAGGCTGCCGAGCTTGCCTATTTTGGCGCCAAGATCCTGCACCCGGCATCCATCTGGCCGGCCCAGCAATACAAGATTCCCGTGAAGCTCCTCAATACGATGGAGCCGGAAGCAAAAGGCACCCTGATACAAGAGGAAGCAGGATCCGTGGGGGTGAAGGCTGTGGCGGCCAAGGATGGCATCACCGTGGTGAAGATTAAGAGCAGCCGCATGCTGCTGGCCTATGGCTTCCTGCGTAAAATATTCGAGGTCTTCGAGAAATACAGGACCCCGATTGACATGATCACCACCTCTGAAGTGGCGGTATCGCTGACCATCGACAACGACGCATCCCTGCCTGCCATCCTGCGGGAACTGGAACCTTTCGGGGATGTGGAAGTGACCCGGGACCAGTCCATCATCGCCATTGTAGGCAACGAGATCGCCCAGACGAAGGACCTGCTTGGAAGGCTGTTCATGGCACTGTCGCCGGTACCTGTCCGCATGGTCAGTTACGGCGGGAGCGCCCATAACATTTCCGTCCTCATCCCGGGGCAGTACAAGAACCAGACCCTGCAGTTGCTGAACAGCGGCATCTTCGGCCTGGAATAACGCTAGCGTATGGTCAGGGGCATGTTGCGGATCGTGTCTGCTTCCGCGGATTCCAGGAGAAAGTCGGCAGCCGCATAAATCAGCGACTTATTTGAGGAGTAGAGTTCCCGGTTCATATTCTGGAGGGTGGAGATATCCTTATCCGGCATGGCATTGGCTTCCGCTTTTTCATATATGCCAGACAGCAGTTCCTTGTATTCCATCTGAATATCACCAATCAGCGTACTGAGTCCGTCCATGATCGAACCATGCGCTTCCATGGCAAGGATCTCACTGAGCCTGCACAGGTTGTTCCGGACGATCTGGCTGAATTCCCGAAACTGCCCGAATTTAATATCATTGCCAGACTGCAGGAGTTCTTCTTTGTTATGGTTGATATCCTTGAAGCCCTTCGCGGCATACATCGCCGAATGGGCCGATTTCATCAGCTGGTTCATCTGGCTGAGGTCTTCGGGATGCGCAGATTGCTTCTGCATCTTCACATAATATTCGATCAGTTCTCCATGCGCTTTTTTGATGTCCGCGTATCGCTCTTCAAGGTCGTGGTAGCTTTCTTCTTTTTCTTTTTCCTTACCGGCGAACAATGGTTGCAGGCCGGCTTCCGTGGTATCCACCTGGAATTCGGCCGCATGATAAGCCATGACCCTTTTCAGGAAATAGAATGACTCCAGCCGGAAGATCTCCTGCGCGAAAGCCGGCAGGGCCGGGACGTCCGCGTCCGCATAGATCGTCGCGCGGTTGTTGCGGGCGGCAAATTTCTTTTCAAGCCAGCGGGAAACCGGCCCCAATACGGGAAAAAACAGGACGGCAGCCGCCAGGTTGATCACCATCTGGAAAGCAACCAGGCCCAGGAGAGGATTGTCAATGCCGATCCATTCCTGCACCAGGGAAATGATCGGGTACAGGAAAACAAATGCCAGTATGGTGGTAACGAAGTTGAGCAGGATATTTCCGGCCGCCAGTTGTTTCTTTTCGGCCGATCCCCCAACGGCAGCCAACACCAGTTTGAGGGAAGTGCCCAGCTCAGACCCTATGATGACTGCCGCGGCGAGCGGAAAAGGAATGACGTTCGCGTATAATGCGCTCAGGGTAATGGCCATGGTCGCATTACTGCTTTGTATCAGGAAAGTGATCACGAAACCAATGATGACGAAAAATATCGGTGGGAGATCCCGGTAGCGGGTGAAATCAAAATGTTCAACGGAAGCCAGCATGCCGGTTTTCATCAGACCCAGCGCGATGAACAGGAAGCTCAACCCGATGGCGAAGAACAGGGCCTGTTCCCATTTTTTCCGCTTCTGCATCACGGCCAGCAGGATGCCTGTGGCGCCGAGCAGTACATACCAGAATACGTCCAGGTTCAGGGAGAATCCAAGGGTAGCTACGATCCAGTTTGAGATCGTGGTGCCGATATTGGCGCCAAGGACCACGGCCAGGGCATTGACCATCCGGATCAGGCCGCTTCCCACAAATGCAAGGGTCATAAAGGAAACGACGGAACTGCTTTGTAAAAGGGCGGTGGTGACGGTGCCGCTGAGCAAGGCGCGCGCATTGTTGGCGGTATTCCGGCGCAACAGCAGTTTAAAATCCCTGCCGGCCAGGTGTGCGAGGGCCGTCTCCATTAGGTACATGCCAATCAGGAACAGCCCAACCCCGCCAAATACCAGCCAAATTTTTGTATCCATCCTATATGAATAGGCTGAAAAATACGCCTATAAAGATCAGATCACCAGCATCGCATCGCCGTAGCTGAAGAACCGGTATTTGTCCTTGATGGCTTTCTTATACGCTTCCATGGTCAGCTCATATCCTGCAAACGCACATGTCATGATCAGGAGACTGGTTTTGGGAAGATGGAAGTTGGTGATCAGGGCATCTGATATCGAGAAATTGTAGGGAGGGTGAATAAAGATATTGGTCCATCCCTCCGAAGGTTTCAGCAGTTTTTCCGCCGTAAAGGAAGTCTCAAGGGCGCGCATGGTAGTGGTACCCACGGAACAAATCCGGTGTCCTTCGGTCTTGGCCTTGTTTACAATCTTGCAGGCAAGGTCATCGATCCGGTAATATTCCGCATCCATCTTGTGCTTGCTCAGGTCTTCCACTTCTATGGGGCGGAAGGTGCCCAGCCCGGTGTGCAGTGTCACTTCGGCAAAGCGAATTCCCTGGATCTCCAGGCGTTTGATCAGCTCTATGCTGAAATGAAGGCCGGCCGTAGGCGCAGCAACGGCGCCTTCATGCTTGGCGTACACGGTCTGGTAGCGTTCACGATCTTCCTCATCGGGTTTACGCTTGATGTATTTGGGCAGCGGGGTTTCGCCCAGGCTGTTGAGGATCTTTTTGAATTCTTCTTCCGGTCCATCAAACAGGAAACGGATGGTCCGCCCGCGCGATGTGGTATTGTCGATTACTTCAGCCACCAGGTCGTCGGTATCGCCAAAATATAATTTGTTGCCTACGCGGATCTTACGGGCCGGATCGACAATTACATCCCAAAGGCGGTTCTGCTTGTTGAGTTCGCGCAGCAGGAACACTTCAATCTTGGCGCCGGTTTTTTCCTTGCGGCCATACATGCGCGCGGGAAATACTTTCGTATTGTTGACAACGAAGACATCCTTGTCTTCGAAGTAATCCATCACATCCCGAAAATGACGGTTCTCAATCTGGCCGGTGGCACGGTGCACGACCATCATGCGGGCGTCTTCTCTTTTCTTGGCGGGATGTTGGGCGATCAGGTTAAGGGGAAGATCGAAACGGAACTGGGATAATTTCATGAACGGTGACTTTACATTTCAAGCCTCATGAAACAAACCCATGTGAACACCGGAAGATTCGGCTGCAAACCTGATCTTACGGTATCAGATTTGTTCCTGAGCGGCTGATTTAGCCGGCAAAGGTAGTAAAAAAAACGTCCCGGCAAATTTTTTTCCGTCTAAAACCGGAGGTGCCGGACCGTCAACCCATCGTTGATCAGTTGTTTGAGGGAATCGATCCCGATCTTAAGGTGTTTTTCCACGTAGGTGGAAGTCACCTGTTTATCGCTCTCTTCGGTTTTTACACCCTCCGGCGTCATGGGCTGGTCGCTGACCAGCAGCAGCGCTCCCGTGGGGATCTTATTGAAAAAGCCCACGGAGAAGATGGTTGCTGTTTCCATGTCGATGGCATAGGCCCTTATTTTCTGGAGGTAGTCCTTAAAGGCTTCATCGTGTTCCCAAACCCGTCGGTTGGTGGTATACACGGTACCGGTCCAATAGTCCACTTCATTGTCCCGGATCGTGGTGGATATGGCTTTTTGAAGGGCGAAAGCGGGAAGGGCGGGCACCTCCGGAGGGAAATAATCGTTTGAAGTACCTTCCCCGCGTATGGCGGCGATCGGAAGGATCAGGTCGCCCAGCTTGTTGCGTTTTTTCAGGCCCCCGCATTTACCCAGGAAGAGTACGGCTTTGGGGCTGATGGCGGTCAGGAGGTCCATGATCGTAGCGGCCGTGGGGCTTCCCATGCCAAAATTGATGATCGTTATGCCCTCCGCGGTGGCGCATTGCATGGGTTTGTCCTGCCCGATGATGGGTACTTTATGCCAGGAGGCAAACATCTGGACATAATTGGAAAAATTGGTGAGCAGGATATAGTCTCCGAATTGGTCCAGGGTTGCGCCCGTGTAGCGGGGCAGCCAGTTCTTGACGATCTCTTCCTTGTTATTCATATGGCCTTCGCTTCAGTTATAATCGTATAAAATTAGGGATTACTTTGCAGGCATGATCAGGATTGAATATCCCGAACCTGTTTTCAGGACCCGCACACAATCAGGCAGGGACGAGATTTTTGATCCTGTCCGTAAGTCATGGGTGCGGCTCACGCCGGAGGAATGGGTACGGCAGCAGATCCTCCGGTGGATGACGGAGGTGCTGGCATACCCGCCGGGAATGATCGCGGTGGAGAAGGAATTAACGGTAGGGGAGATGAAAAAAAGATTCGACCTGCTGCTGTATGATCCATCGCACAAGCCCTGGATGCTGGTTGAATGCAAGGCACCTTCCGTGGAACTGACGGAGAAGACGCTGATGCAGGTATTACGGTACAATATGAAAGTACAGGCCGCCTACCTGGTGATTACCAACGGGCATGCTTGCTTTGCCGCCGATATACGCGCGCAACCCGCCGCATGGATACTGAACATGCCGATGTATCCGGGAAGGGAAAAGGGGTAGAGCGAAGTTCATCATACCATCGCCCGCATCGAAATCAAACTAGCCTCGGTAATCCATGATATGACGGATGTACACGTCCGCTTCGTCGCCGGCCCATTTGCGACAGAGATAGAGCCCCAGGTCGATTGATGCCGTTACGGCACCTGCGGTGATGCAATCGCCATCTTCCGTAATCCTTTCGTGGGATACGGACCGGCAGTAGGGCGCCAGCGCTTCATATGATTTGAAATGGGTGGTGGCCGTTTTGTCCTGCAGGAAACCGGCGGCGCCCAGGAGCAGGCTGCCGGTGCAGACAGAAATCTTCAGCGGAACCGGCCCGGCGGTTCGCAACCATTGGAGGAAACCTTCGTCGTGTTGAAGGGCCCTGGTACCCTTTCCTCCAGGTACGATGATGGCGTCATAGCCACCAAGGTCTGAACCAACAAGGGTGGGTTGAACCCTGAGACCACCTTCATCAGCGGCTTCCGGCGTCCATGAACAGATATCCCACTGAAGGTCCGGCCGGTAGCCGGCACTCCTGAGTATGGAAATCGGTTCATAGACACCGGCCAGGTCCAGCCAGTTGATGCCGTTGAATATGATGTACGCGATCTTCATTAACTATGGGAAGATACCCAGTTCGGAATAGCTTGTGCCTACTTTGTTGATGGCTACTACAAAGGAAGCGGTCCGCATATCCCTGATCTCGGGATTGGCATTCCAGCAGTCCATGATTTCGTGCGTGGCATTGATCATGGTTTCTTCCAGGCCGCTTTTCACGAGGTCTTCTTCGTCCGGCCCGTGCAGCATCAGTTCCCGCTGAGTGCCGTGCACCTTTTTGCCGGTCAGTTCTTCCAGTTGTTCCAGCAGTTTGGCGTTCTGGTTTTCCGTGAATCGCTTATCCAGCCTGCCGTAACGGACATGGCTGAGGTTTTTCAGCCACTCGAAATAGGAAACGGTTACCCCGCCCGCATTCAGGTACATGTCCGGGATAACAAGGACGCCTTTTTCGATGAACACGTCATCTGCTTCCGGGGTCAGTGGTCCGTTGGCCGCCTCGCCGATGATTTTTGCTTTCACCCGGGGGGCGTTTTCGCCGTTGATCACGTTTTCCAGCGCGGCGGGGATCAGGATGTCACAATCCAGTTCCAATGCTTCTGAGCTGTTGGTGATATTAGTAGCGCCGGGGAAATTCAGGATCGAACCCGTTTGTTTGCGATGGAGCACCACCGCGTCCACATCAAGTCCATTGGCATTGAATATGGCACCTTCATATTCCGCGAGCCCGGTGATCAGGGCACCGGCTTCTTCGAAGAATTTAGCGGAATGGTAACCCACATTGCCCAGGCCCTGCACAACCACCCGCTTGCCTTCCACGCCAATAGAGAGGCCGAGTTTTTTCATCACATTTTCCATCTTGCACACTTCACGGATGCCGTAGAAAACGCCAAGGCCCGTGGCTTCCCGCCGTCCGCGTACACCGCCCTGGGTAATGGGTTTGCCGGTTACACAGGCAGCGGCATCCACTTCGCCGGGATTCAGGGCCGCGTATGTGTCGAGTATCCAGGACATCTCCCTTTCGCCCGTGCCGTAGTCCGGTGCGGGTACGTCTTCGCCAGGCCCGATGAAGCGTTTCTTCACGAGTTCACTGGTATAGCGACGGGTGATCTTTTCAAGGTCGTAGGCCGTGTAGTTCCGCGGGTTGATGGCAATCCCACCCTTGGCGCCGCCGAACGGTACGTTTACGATGGCGCATTTGTACGTCATCAGCGCGGCCAGCGCCATCACTTCATCCAGGTTCACCATGTCACTGAAGCGGATCCCGCCCTTGCAGGGCAGTTTGTGGTGGGAGTGCTGAACCCGGTATGCTTTGATCACCTGGATCTTGTCGCCGATCTTAACGGGGAAGTTCAGGCGCAGTACGGAGTTGCACTGTTTTATCTGTTCCAGGGTTCCGCCGTCAAACTTGGTGAACCTGGCGGCCCTGTCAAAACTTTTACTGACAGCATCGAAGAAACTGTATTCTCCAGACATAAATAGGGGATTTAATGAAGGTTTTCAATATGCAAGCAAAAAATATTATAGCAATTCTACAGGCTTTCTTTTTCGAGCTTCGACACTTTCCGGTCTATCCGCACCAGGTACAGGATGATCCCTGCCAGGATGGTCAGGATGACGGCCACCACTACATAGATTTTACCGTTCTGGCGCATCGCATCGGCCATCTCAACGGGACCTTGTCCCGCATCCTGAGCCCCGGCCAGGAGCAGGCAAAAGCTGAATGCCATGGTAAAAATAAAACGCAGGGTTCTTTTATTCATGTAACCATTTTTTTTCGGTGATCAGGCCGATGCGGATGTTCAGGGTGGAAATCCATACGCCCAGCAACGTCCACCCGATCACGGCAGGATAAAAGACCATCCGCATCCGTGCGTCTATGTCGTTGAAGTTCAATGCCGGGTTGCCTTCCTGCCCGGGATGCAGGCTGGGCAGCAGCCGGGGGACAATCCAGATGGACGGAAACAGCATCGCGTAGGCGAAAATGTTATATACCGCACCCACTTTGGCCCTTTTATCCATATCGGTGATGGAACTGCGCAGGACGAAATAGGCGAAATAAATCAGGATGGCGATGGCGGCCCCGATCAGTTTCGGTTCCCGCGCGATCGTGCCGAAGGATGCATAGGCGGGGTTATTGGGATCGGCCCAGGTATAACTGGCCCAGATGGCCCCGGTGGAATATCCCAGCAGTCCCATCACAAGCCCGGTTACGGCGAAGGCCCGGCTGTACAGATCGAAGCGGTAATCCAGGGTGCGCAGGTAGCGGACACTGTAAACCATCGAAACGGTGAACAGGATCATCATGGCAAACCACATACACACGTGGTAGTAGAGGTTCCGGATGGTTTCCTCCAGTTGCCTTAAGGCCGGCACCGGCAGGAGCAATCCGCCAACGACCGCATAGACCAACAGGATCACACAGGCTATTTTCCACCAGGATTTACGCATAACAGAATGGGGCAGGCCGGGCAAATCGCAAATGTTCTTTCGGAAGGAGGGAGGATCACATCCGGTTGGCCAGCCATGATTTAGTGCGGCAAATTTAGCGGGTTCGGCCTAATCTTTCCACAAAAATGGAAATAAAATAAGGGCCAGGACCACCACGGAAGCATCCAGCGCCAGCAGGAGCCCCACCACCTGCAGGGGTACACCCGCCTGGAAGGTTTCCGCAAAAGCCAGTTTGGACAGGCGGATCAGCAGCAGCAGTTGGGGAATGATCACGGGAAAGCCGAGGATGGCCATCAGCGACGCCTGTTGCATGGCTTTAGACGCAATGGCCGCCAGCATGGTAAATACCAGGCTCAGCCCAATACTACCCAGGAAACTGATGGCGATAAAAATGTCCAGCCGGAAACTGGGGTCCCCCATAAAAGCAATGTACAGGATGAGGGTCAGGAAATTCAACAGGGACATCAGGACCAGGTTATACAGGATTTTAGACAGGATATAGGCCGTGGGACTGGTGACCGTGTAGTAATAGAGCATCCTGCCCCTGGAGTCCTGCAGGAAACTTTTGGCCACGGCATTGATACACACGAACAACTGCATCACCCAGAACAGGGCATTCCAGGTGTCCGGCTCGGTCTGGCCTACGGACAGGAAGAGGACGAAGACGGTGGAGACGATATACAGCAATACCCCATACACGGCATACTGTTGCCGGAGTTCAAGCAAGAGGTCCTTGCGAAAGAGCGTGAGCACGTTGCGCATCAACTGTCTCCTTTTTTAAAACATTTCCGGCAGCGGGCTTCATAGAGGTCCTGTTCGCCCAGCATGAGCAGCTTGTCCCGGGATGATTTCCGGTATGAGTAGTTTGCGATGGCCCCGCACTGGACGCAGATGGCATGGAGCTTGGTGATATAGTCGGCAATGGCCAGGAGATCCGGCATGGGCCCGAAGGGTTTTCCGGTATAATCCATGTCAAGACCCGCAACGATCACCCGGACGCCTTTGGAAGCCAGTATTTCAGCCACCTCGAGGATGTCCGGATCAAAAAATTGAGCCTCATCGATTCCCACTACGTCAACGCCCTCCGCCATCAGCAGGATATTGCGGCTATGGGTTACCGGGGTAGAAGCGATGGAACTCTCATCGTGCGAAACGATATTGGATTCATGGTACCGGTTATCGATCTCGGGCTTGAAAATTTCCACGCTCAGGTTGGCAATCCTTGCCCTTCGCAAACGCCTGATCAGTTCTTCCGTCTTGCCGGAAAACATGGACCCGCAGATCACTTCGATCCAGCCTCCGGAGCCGTTGCGCGTATTGGGTTCAATAAACATCGGGAATGAATTCTTGAAACGTTTGTACCTTTGCGGGGTACAGGTACACCGGGATCAAAAGTACCACATTACTATGGAAAGAGCCGAGGTTTTGCTGGAAAAACTGAAAAGCCAGCTGAGGGAAAAAGCGGGTAGAGACCAGTTACTGCTGACCCTCCGACTCTTATATGAAGAGATCATGGCGTCTCCGGTAACAGGGCGCCAGCCCTCGTCCGGAAAAGTTTCCGTTATCCTGCCTACCACTCCCTCCTTTGTCTTCCCGGATCCATCGCCGTTTCCCGCAGAGGAGAAAATCGTTGAAACCCTGCAGGTGGACGAGGCGGAAATTGAAGCGGAACTGAGGGCGATCAAAGAAAGCGCTGAATTGAAAAACGAGCTCAGCATCAAGGCTCGCGCAATCCCAGTGGACACGAACGACCGGGCTGAGGAGATTCCCACCCTTGCTTCGCACATGCCTTACCTGCCTGCAGACGCGCATATGCCCGCGAAGGAAGACCGCCCGGAACCGCCGCCCCAAAAAACGGAGACCTTGAATTTCCCCGCCCAGGAACCTTCCCTGAACGACAGGCTCCGGGCCGCGCAGAAAGTACTCGCGGAACAATTGCAGGAAGCCCCGGTAAAGGATATCCGAAAAGCCATCGGCATCAACGACCGCTACCTCTTTATCAACGAACTGTTCCAGGGCAATGAAGCCATGTTTGAGCGGAGCCTTAAGACCCTGAACGCCTTTACCATTCTTCCGGAGGCGGAGTTCTGGATGCAACGCGAACTACAGGTTAAACTGGGATGGAAGGACGATGAACCCCTGGTGCAGCAATTCATTCAGCTCATCAAAAGGCGTTTCTCCTGAATATAGGCAAGGATGGAAGCCGTGGCGCCGGCCTGTTCCCGTACATAAGCGTCACAGACATGGCCGGCCTTTTTCCGCATTTGCTCATCAGACCAGAGTTCTTCCACCAGGCTTTCGAATTCCAGCGCGCTCTGGATCGAAAACGCGCCGCCGGCGGCCAGCAATTGACGGGCTTCCCTTGACTTTTCATGCACCGGTCCGAAGATGACCGGTTTACCATACACCGCCGCTTCCAGTATATTATGGATGCCCGCACCGCCAAAGCCGCCGCCCACATACGTGATATCCGCGTAGGCATAGAGCTTCGAAAGCATGCCCATGTTGTCCATGATCAGCACGTTTTTGTCCTCATGGCCCGCGGCGGCCTGGCCGGGGTTGGACAGCCTGCTGTACCGGATCGAGGCGGCATACCTTTTTTCGATGTCTGCCAGGTGCGCTTCATCGATTTCATGCGGGGCGATGACAAACCGCATGTCCTGCCTGGTTCGGGCATAGTGTGCGATCACCTCTTCATCTTCCGGCCAGGTGCTACCGGCTACCAGTACACGATGACCGCGACAGAAATCGCGGACAGCCGGTATATCCTCCCATTTTTCCCGCACGGCAATGACCCGGTCGAAACGGGTATCCCCGGAAACGGTCAGCCGGTCACCAAAGCCGGCTTCCCGCATCAGCGCCGCCGAAGCGTCGTCCTGGACAAAAATATGGGTGAAGCAGGACAGCATCCCGCGCCAGAATCCTCCCCAGGGTTTGAAGAATGGTTGCGATGGCCGGAAGATGGCTGAGATGATCAGGGTCGGTGTGTTTCGCTTTTTCAGGGCTTGCAGGTAGTGATGCCAGAACTCATATTTTACAAAGATGGCCAGGTCCGGATCTATGATCTGTATGAATTGCCGGGCGTTTTCCCTGCTGTCCATGGGAAGGTAGCAAACCAGGTTGGCACCCTCGTAGTGCTTGCGGATTTCGTAGCCGGAAGGAGAGAAGAAACTGAGCACTAGCTGCGCGTCCGGGTAATTTTTTCTGATGGATTCCAGTACGGGTCTTCCCTGTTCAAATTCGCCCAGGGACGCGCAGTGCATCCATACCCGGGGATGTCCCTTACCCTCCAGGGCCTGCTTCAGCTGTGGGAACAGGTTCTTCCGTCCGTCCACCCAGAGCCTTGCTTTGGGGTTCCAGAACGATACCATGCGGATACCCGCCTCGTAAACCCGCAGTCCCATGTCGTACAGAAAACGCATGCAGGAAAATGGTTTGATAACGATGCAAATCTATATCCTTCAACCATGCTTGTGCTTATTTTATTACTTTTGTTGCCTTTATAAACCGGTTTTCATGCACCCTATCCAGATGGTGGACCTCAAAAGGCAGTACCACCACATTAAATCAGAGATCGATAAGGCCGTCCTGGATGTCCTGGAAAGTTCCGCGTTCATCAACGGCAAGCCCGTCCAGGATTTCGCCGATAACCTGGCCCGCTATACCGGTACCCGGTATGTTATTCCCTGTGCCAATGGTACGGATGCCCTCCAGATCGCGATGATGGCATTGGGTCTTAAACCCGGTGATGAAGTGATCACCCCTTCCTTTACCTATATCGCCACCACCGAAGTGGTAGCCCTGCTGGGGCTGAAACCCGTATTTGTGGAAGTAGATGCCCGGACTTTTTGCATGGATCCGGTTGCCCTCGAGAAGGCCATTACGCCCCGTACCCGGGCCATTGTTCCCGTGCACCTGTACGGGCAATCAGCCCCGATGCAGGAAATCCTGGACATCGCCGGTGCCCACGGGCTGTTTGTGATTGAAGACAATGCACAGGCTATCGGGGCCGACTACACGATGAAAGACGGCTCCGTGCGCAAGACGGGCACCCTGGGCACCATTGGCACCACCTCTTTTTTCCCTTCGAAGAACCTGGGTGGTTATGGCGATGGGGGGGCTATTTTCACGCAGGATGAAGCCCTGGCATCCACCATCCGCATGATTGCGAACCACGGTCAAAGCAAGCGCTATTACCACGACCTGGTGGGATGCAATTCCCGCCTGGACACCCTGCAGGCGGCGATCCTGGACATCAAACTCAGGAGGCTCGACCAGTACAATGAAGCAAGACGATCCGTAGCGGCCTGTTATAACGAGGCCTTTGCGGGAATAGACGGTGTTCAAACGCCCTTCGTAGCGCCTGGGAATACACATGTTTACCACCAGTATACCCTGGTGTTGGAAGGCATCGACCGGGATGGCCTGCACCAGCACCTGGCCGAGCACCAGGTGCCTTCGATGATCTACTATCCGGTTCCGGCACACCGTCAGAAGATGTTCGCGTCCTTTGGCGCTGCTGACACGATACTGCCCGTGACCGACTGGCTAACGGAACGGGTGATATCCCTTCCTATCCATACCGAGATGGACCAGGACCAGCTGGACCATATCATCCATCAAGTGCTCACATTCATTCGTAAATAATCTCTCTGTATGAAAATTGCTGTAGTCGGTACAGGTTATGTAGGATTGGTAACCGGAACCTGTTTCGCGGAAACGGGCAACCAGGTTACCTGTGTGGATATCGACAGTTCCAAAGTGGAAAAGCTGACCAATGGCCAGATTACCATCTTTGAGCCCGGACTTGAAAAGATTTTTCTGCGCAACCTTAAGGAAGGCAGGCTTGGTTTCACCACCAACCTGGCAGCGGGCATCGAAGGGGCATCCGCCATCTTCCTGGCCCTGCCTACCCCGCCAGGGGAGGACGGCTCCGCAGACCTTAAGTATGTTTTGGGGGTAGCCCGGGACCTGGGTAAACTCCTCAAGGGATATACCGTGATCGTGGACAAAAGCACCGTGCCGGTTGGTACCGCTGAAAAAGTGCGTGCCGCCGTCGCTGAAAATTATACGGGCGAATTTGATGTCGTTTCCAATCCGGAATTCCTGCGCGAAGGCGTGGCCGTGGATGATTTCATGAAGCCCGACCGTGTGGTTATCGGCACCCATTCAGACCGTGCCCGCAAGGTGATGGGCGAGCTGTTCTCACCATTTGTGCGTTCGGGGAATCCCATTATCTATATGGATGAACGCTCGGCGGAACTGACCAAATATGCGGCGAACGCATTCCTGGCCACCAAGATTACGTTCATGAACGAGATCGCCCAGCTCTGCGAGCGACTGGGAGCGGATGTGGACATGGTCCGGCTCGGTATCGGCAGTGATGATCGCATCGGGAAGCGTTTCCTCTTCCCGGGTATCGGCTATGGGGGAAGCTGCTTCCCCAAGGATGTTCAGGCCCTGGTGAAAAGCGCCAATGAGGTGGAATACGATTTTCGGATACTCGATGCCGTGATGGACGTGAATGAACGCCAGAAGCTCCACCTGGTTCCTAAAATCAGGCGTTTTTTCAATGGCGACCTGAAAGGAAGACATTTCGCGCTCTGGGGACTGGCTTTCAAGCCCAATACCGATGACATCCGCGAAGCACCGGCCCTGTATATGATTGAAACACTGCTGGACGAGGGAGCAACGGTAACGGCTTTTGACCCCGAAGCCATGGGCAACGTGAAAGCGCTGCTGGGCGACAGGATCCAATTTGCCAGCAACCCCTATGACGCGCTTATGGACGCCGATGCACTCATCATCGCCACCGAATGGAATGAATTCAGGACACCTGATTTCTCGCGGATGGCGGGCATGGTGAAAAGCAAAGCCATTTTCGACGGTCGCAATCTTTTTGACGTGCAGGCGGTGAAGCGGCTTGGATTCCATTATGAAAGCATCGGTCGCCCGTCGGATCGTTAAATACCCCATCACATGGCAACAAAACGCGTACTCATCACCGGTGCTGCCGGCTTTCTCGGTTCTCACTTGTGCGATCGTTTTATCCGCGAGGGTTATGAAGTGGTGGGTATGGACAACCTTGTAACGGGTGATCTCCGCAATATCGAACACCTGTTCCGGTTGAAGGAATTTGATTTCTACCACCATGACGTTACCAAGTTCATCCACGTGCCCGGCCCCCTGGATTATATCCTGCATTTCGCGTCGCCGGCGAGCCCGATCGACTATCTCAAGATACCCATCCAGACACTGAAAGTAGGCGCCCTCGGGACCCATAACTGCCTTGGCCTTGCGAAATCCAAAAATGCCCGTATGCTGGTGGCTTCCACCTCCGAAGTATATGGCGATCCGCTGGTGCACCCGCAAACGGAGGAATACTGGGGTAATGTGAATCCCGTTGGCCCACGCGGTGTGTATGACGAAGCCAAGCGGTTTATGGAATCCATTACCATGGCCTACCATAATTTTCACGGTCTGCAAACAAGGATCGTACGGATATTCAACACCTACGGTCCGAGGATGCGCCTCAATGACGGTCGCGCCCTGCCGGCCTTTATCGGGCAAGCCCTTCGGGGCGAAGACCTCACGGTATTCGGCGATGGAAGCCAGACCCGATCTTTCTGTTATGTAGATGATTTGGTGGAGGGCATCTACCGGTTGCTGCTGAGCGACTATGCATACCCGGTGAACATCGGCAACCCCACGGAAATCTCCCTGCTGGATTTTGCGAAGGAGATCCTGACCCTGACCGGTTCCAGCCAGAAGATCATATTCAAGCCTCTGCCCATGGATGATCCCAAACAGCGGCAGCCGGATATTACGAAGGCCCGTCATCTGCTGGGCTGGGAACCGAAGGTGAGCCGGGCAGATGGCCTGCGCATCACCTATGAATATTTCAAATCGCTGCCGAGGGAAGAATTGGTCAAACAACCCAAAGAGTTCAACTCCCATAAATAATGATTTACCAGGATCTGCTGGACAAGAAAACAAAACTGGCCGTCATAGGCCTGGGATATGTAGGGCTTCCCATCGCCCTGGAGTTCGCCAAACGTATTTCCGTCATCGGGTTCGATATCAACGGGAAACGGATCGCCCAAATGAACCAGGGCATCGATCCCAGCAAGGAAGTGGATCCGGGCCAGTTTGCCGGGAAAGATATCCTGTTCACCTCCAACCCGGACGACCTTCGCGAGGCCCGTTTTTTCGTCGTGGCCGTTCCCACGCCGGTGGACAAATTCAATGTGCCCGATCTCAAACCTGTACTCGGCGCCTCGGCTACCATTGGGAAAGTGGTCAAGCCGGGCGATTATGTGGTTTTTGAATCCACGGTTTACCCCGGTTGTACGGAGGAAGACTGCCTTCCGGTTATCGAAAAGCTGTCCGGCCTGAAAGGCACCCGGGATTTCAAGATCGGCTACTCGCCGGAAAGGATCAATCCGGGCGATAAAAAAAATACCCTTCGCTCCGTCGTAAAGATTGTGTCAGGATGCGATGCGGAGTCACTGGAAGAGATCGCCAAAACCTATGAACTGGTGGTGGACGCAGGGGTCCATAGGGCCAGTTCCATCCGGGTGGCCGAAGCCGCCAAAATTGTGGAGAATACACAGCGGGACCTGAACATCGCGTTGATGAACGAACTCTCCATGATATTCGACCGGATGGGCATCAATACCTATGACGTCCTGGACGCCGCCGGTACCAAGTGGAACTTCCTGAAATTTTCCCCGGGCCTGGTGGGAGGGCATTGCATCGGCGTGGATCCCTACTACCTGACCCATAAGGCCGAAGCCATGGGGTATGAAGCCAAACTGATTTCCGCTTCCCGCTTTATCAATGACAACATGGCCCGGAATGTGGCCCGGAAAGTAATCCAGCACGTTCTGCGCCATACGCCCGACGTGAATAACGCCCGGGTCCTGGTGAAAGGGGTCACTTTCAAGGAAAATGTGAGCGATATACGCAATTCCAAGATCATAGATACCGTTAAGGAGATACAATCCTTTAATATCCAGGTAGATGTACAGGATCCCCATGCAGACGCAGCGGAAGTGATGGAGGAGTATGGGTTGGCCATTATGCGCACGGATGGTGCTGATTATGACGCAGTTGTGATTGCCACGCCCCACCAGGAATATATTTCTCTGCCCGTGCAGGAATTATATAACATGACCCGGCCTTCTGCGTTAATAGCTGACCTTAAAGGGATTTACAAAGGGAAAATCCTGGAAAGGGATTACTGGAGTCTATAAAATCTGAACGACCAAAATGGAAAAAAACATTCTGATCACCGGCGGGGCCGGATTTATCGGATCACATGTAGTCAGGCTGTTTGTAAACAAATATCCGAACTACCGGGTCACCAACCTGGATGCGCTCACCTATGCCGGTAACCTGGAAAACCTCCGGGACATTGAAGACGCCGCCAACTACAGTTTTGTCAAGGGCGATATTACGGATGAAGCGTTTATCAACGAATTGTTCCTGGAAAGACAGTTCGACAGTGTCATTCACCTGGCCGCGGAAAGCCATGTGGACCGGTCGATCATGGACCCCCTGGCCTTCGTGAAAACCAATGTGCTGGGCACCGCCATCCTGCTGAATGCGGCGCGCCGCACCTGGAAGGATTACAGCGGCAAACTGTTCTACCATGTGTCAACCGATGAGGTCTATGGTTCATTGGGGCAGGAAGGTTTCTTCACGGAAGAAACACCCTACGATCCCCGATCGCCCTATTCCGCTTCAAAAGCTTCTTCAGATCATTTCGTCAAAGCCTGGCACCATACCTACAACATGCCCGTGGTGATTTCGAACTGCTCCAACAACTACGGTTCACACCATTTCCCCGAAAAGCTCATCCCGCTGATGATCAATAATATCATCCATGGCAAACCACTGCCGGTATACGGTAAAGGGGAAAACGTGCGCGACTGGCTCTGGGTGGAAGACCATGCACGGGCGATTGATGTCATCTTTCACAAGGGAAGACATGGCGAGACATATAACATCGGCGGATTCAATGAATGGAAAAACATAGACCTTGTTCAACTGCTCTGTTCCATCATGGACCGGAAACTCCAAAGGGAACCGGGAGCTTCGGCCAGGCTCATCACCTATGTGACCGACCGGGCAGGCCATGACCTTCGATACGCCATCGACGCCACCAAACTGAACAAGGAACTCGGCTGGAAGCCCTCCTTGCAATTTGAAGAGGGACTGGAGCGTACGGTAGACTGGTACCTCGCCAACAAGGAATGGGTGAACCGGATAACTTCCGGTGCGTACCAGGAATATTATCAAAACCAATACGCCGAAAGGTAATCACAGGCAATATGGAATTTATAACCACTCCCTTTGAGGGCTTGTTCCTGGTGCAACCCAAGGTATTCCAGGATTCCAGGGGATATTTTTTTGAGAGTTACAGCCAGCGTTTTTTTGATAATGCAGGACTGCCTGGTAATTGGGTGCAGGATAACCAATCCTCATCCTCGTACGGTGTGATCCGGGGACTTCACTACCAACTGAATCCTTCCGCGCAGACAAAGCTGGTGCGCGTGCTTTTCGGAAAAATCCTTGATGTGGTGGTGGATATCCGTAAAGGGTCCCCCACCTACCAGCAGGCGTATTCAGTTGAACTTTCGGATGAAAATAAAACGCAGATCCTGGTACCCCGTGGCTTTGCGCATGGATTTTCCGTGCTGAGCGAAAGGGCCGTGGTGCTGTATAAATGCGATGCCTATTACGACAAATCGACGGAAGCCGGTATCATCTATAATGACCCTGCGCTGGCCGTTGACTGGAAAATCCCGGCAGGTCGGGAAATCGTTTCCGATAAAGACCTGTTGCTTCCCACCCTCGATCAGTCCACCACCAATTTTGAATTCAAAGGATGAGTATCAGGAAAGTACTGGTCACCGGCGCAAACGGCCAGGTAGGGAAGGAGTTGCGCAAACTCTCGGGAAATTTTCCCAACCTGCAGTTTCTTTTTCTGTCGCGCGAAGACCTCGCCATACATCATTTTGACCTTGTCCGGAATTTTTTCCGTTCATTCCAGCCGGATGTATGCATCAACTGTGCGGCATATACGGCCGTTGACAAAGCTGAATCGGAAAAAGACCTCGCTTTCCTCGTAAATGCGGAATCCGTGGGCGTCCTGGCCGCTGTCTCTCGTGAACAGGGGACCCGGTTCCTCCATATTTCCACCGACTATGTTTTCCGGGGCGATGGCTCTAAACCATATACCGAAGCGGATGAAACCGATCCGCAGAACGTCTATGGCGCTTCCAAGCGGGACGGGGAAATCCAGGCGATGGCCCAGAATCCTGATTCTGTCATCATTCGCACAAGCTGGGTTTATTCCGTGTTCGGGAAGAATTTTGTCAAGACCATGATGAAGCTCATGCAGGAAAGGGACGCCCTGAACGTGGTGGGTGACCAGTGGGGTTCGCCTACCCATGCGCGTGACCTGGCAGCCTGCCTTATGCACATTGCGCTGTCGGACGCCTGGACACCGGGTATTTACCATTACAGCAATGAAGGTGACATCACCTGGTTCCAGTTTGCAGACGCCATCCGCGAAATGACGCAAAGTTCCTGCAAGGTGAGCCCCATACCCACATCAGACTATCCCACACCGGCAAAACGCCCGGCTTACAGCGTGATGAGTAAGGAGAAGATTTGCCGAACATACGGCATCCGACTGGTGCCCTGGCGGGACAGCCTGGGCGACTGTATACATATGTTGAAAGCCGGTGAGTGATTTCACCGGCTTTTCATTTCATATCGTCTGGCTTAGCAGGATTCAATCCACCCTTCGTCCGCCTTTTAGTTCTTCCGTGAGTTTTTCAAAAGCATCCAGTTTCCCTTCAGACAAAAGACGGGACTGTTCAGGCCAAGTGGCCGGATCATGGATCCGGTAGCTCTCGCCGGCTTCATCGAGGATGCCCTGCAGCTGGGCAACAGGAGTGTCCGCCAGCTGGCGGAAAGTGTAAATACGATGACCATTCAGGATCTCCTCCAGTTTTGGTCCAATACCTTCAATGACTTGCAGGTTGTCTGGTTTGACGGGGCCGTCAGCTTTTGCGAGGGCTTCTGCAAGGACTGCTTTTTCGGTGAGCGCTGACGTAAGATCCGCCTGGATTTTTTGCTTCTCCGCAACCAGCTGGCTGACCTGCGCTTCCAGGGAGCTCAGTTTTGATTCGAGTGCCAGGGCTGCTGACGCGTTGCTGGCCTGCACATCCGCTTCCTGGTTCCATTTGTCCCTTTCCGCTCTAACGGCATCCAGTTCCGCCCGCAGCGAGGGCACTTCCGCCAATCCCTGCCTGGCTTTTTGAAGGTCAGCTTCCAATTGGGATAATTTTTGCCTGAAGCCCGCGGTCTCACCGGACTGGCTGTCCAGCTGATCGCGTTCCTCTCTCAGCTTTTTCCTTTCTTCTTCAAATTGATTGGCTTCCGTCTGGAATTTCACTACCATCAGCCGGCTGCTGTGCAGGTCGTTTTCCAGGCGGGTGATCTTGTTCCGCATCTCCGTTACCTGGCTCTCATCCAACGAGGCAGCCAGCCTTACTTTTTCAGACAGGGCCTGCTCCAGGGATTGCCTGACCCGCTGCATCTCTTCCCTTGACAGCTGCAATTCCTTTTCCTGGTTCTTTACCCGGTTACGGAGAGATTCCACTTCAGAATGGTCAACCATCATCGAAGTCACTTTCGCATGCTCCTCTTCAAATGCCACTTTATGCCTGCCCGCCAGTTCGCGGGAAGTTTCTGCTTCCTTTTGAAGGTCATGTATCCGGGCTTTGAGTTTGTCCAATTCTCCCGCAGAGGCGGCAAAGGAATTTGCTTTTGCCTGGGCTGCATCCAGTTGCTGTTTCATTTTGTGATGCCTGCCTTTTTCATCATGCAGTTCCTTTTCCAGGTGCTGGATCCGGGCTTCCCAGGCGGCAGAAACCTTTCCTCCTTTGCCAAGGAAAAAATGATAAAGCAGGGCACCCAGCACGCCCGCCAGTATCCAGAGCAATGTGATTTCGGTATTGGACATTCTTACGGGAAGATCCCTCCATCCGGGATCGAAAAGGCCTAAAAACCATAACATAGCAATTCAGTTTTGGGGGTTAACAGGAAAAGGGCCGGGAAATCCGGCCTTGGTTGTACTGCGTTAATGTACAAAAAAAGCCGGTACAGGCTATGTTTCGTTCAATGGACAGGCCTTCCCCCGTTCCCAGGCAATGATTTCTCGAAAAAAAAGGCCTGCTCGCCATTTTTATTCATTTGTCTACTATATTTGTGGGGTATTTGGAAATCCGGCGCCCGCAAATACTGTCCGAAACGGGACTGCCGATTCCCTGAGCCGTGTGAAACCGTAGCGTACCGATTGTTTACCTGATTTTGCCATACACCACCGGTCCTTTCAAAGGAGCGGCGTTTTTATCCCTGGTTTTTAAATCTACCTAACAGGTAGACTAATAAATAGCATATGCAGGATTATCAGCTTGACTATCTATCGGAACTGGAAGCGGAAAGCGTCCATATATTCCGGGAAATTGCCGCCCAGTTTGAGAAGCCGGCCCTCCTGTTCAGCGGGGGCAAGGATTCGATCACCCTGGTACACCTGGCCCGGAAAGCCTTTGCGCCGGACAGGATACCTTTTCCACTCGTCCACATCGATACCGGGCATAATTTTCCGGAGGCCCTCGAGTTTCGCGACGCACTGGCAAAGGAAGTGGGCGCCACACTGATCGTCCGCAAAGTGGAGGATACCATTCGCCAGCGTAAGCTGACGGAGCCGAAAGGAAAGTTCGCTTCCCGTAACTGGCTCCAGACCTACACATTGCTGGATACCATTGAAGAGTTTGGATTTGATGCCTGTATCGGCGGCGCCAGGCGGGATGAAGAAAAAGCCCGGGCGAAGGAAAGGATTTTTTCCGTGCGCGATGAATTCGGTCAATGGAACCCCAAACTACAGCGTCCGGAGCTCTGGAATATCTTCAACGGCCGCATACACAAGGGCGAAAACGTGCGTGTGTTTCCTATCAGTAACTGGACGGAACTGGATATCTGGAATTATATCCGCGCGGAAAACATCGCCCTGCCTTCCATCTATTTCGCCCATGAACGGGAAGTGGTGGATCATGAAGGCCAGTGGGTGGCCGTTTCCGAGTTCGTTCGCCTGGATCCCGGTGACCTGGTGACCCGGAAAAAAGTCCGTTACCGCACGGTAGGGGATATGACCTGTACGGCGGCCGTTGAGTCGACGGCTTCCAACCTCGATGAAGTGATTACGGAAATTCAGGCAACGCGTATCAGCGAACGTGGAGAAACCCGTATCGATGACAAGGTCACGGAAGCGGCTATGGAAGACCGTAAGAAGAACGGTTACTTCTGATTTAATTACAAAAAATCATTCATGAATATCCTCAGATTCATTACCGCGGGCAGCGTGGACGACGGGAAAAGTACCCTGATCGGCAGGCTTTTGTATGACAGCAAGAGCATCCTGACGGATCAGCTGGAACAACTGGAAAAACAGAGCAAGAACCGCAACGATGCCGGCATTGACCTGGCATTGCTGACGGACGGCCTGCGGGCGGAAAGGGAGCAGGGCATCACCATCGATGTGGCATACCGCTATTTTTCCACGCCCAAACGCAAATTCATTATCGCCGATGCGCCGGGTCATGTGCAGTATACCCGCAACATGATCACGGGCGCTTCCAACGCGGAACTCATCATCATCCTGATCGATGCCCGCCAGGGCGTCGTGGAGCAGACGAGGCGTCATTCCATCATCGCCTCGCTGTTGCGGATTCCGCATGTGGTGGTGGCCATCAATAAGATGGACCTGATGGACTTCAGCCAGGATGTGTTTAACAATATTGTGATTGATTATTCAGCCGTCGCCAACCAGCTTGGATTGCACCATGTATCTTATTTTCCGATCAGCGCATTGCAGGGGGACAATATCGTGGACCCTTCCGCCAATATGCCCTGGTACGAAGGTCCGCCACTCCTGCAATACCTGGAGGACCTCCCGCTTCAGACCGACCATAACCATGAATTACCCAGGTTCCAGGTCCAGTTCGTGATCCGTCCGCAAACACCGGAGCTTCATGACTACCGGGGCTACGCGGGCAGGATTGCCAGCGGCATCTACCGCCAGGGTGAGGAGGTGACCGTGCTGCCCTCCGGGCTTAAAAGCCGTATCCGATCCATCGAAATCGGTGGAAAGCCCGTGGAGGAAGCGTTCGCCCCGCAGAGCGTTGTCATTCAGCTGGAAGACGACCTCGATATCAGTCGGGGCGATATACTGGTAACCGGTGCCGTACTTCCGGAAGTAACCACGGAATCGGAAGTGCTGCTTTGCTGGATGGATGAAAAACCCCTCCAGCCGGGCAACAAGTATATCCTGCAACACCAGAGCCGCCAGGTACGAGCCATGGTGCGCAACCTCCATTCACGGGTAGACGTAAACACCCTGCAGGAAGTGGCACTCGATGGCCCCGTCAGCCTAAATGAAATTGTAAAAGCCCGGATAAAGACTGCTGCCCCGCTGGCGGTTGACCGCTATGCGTCACTGCGTCACAACGGCGCCGCGATCCTGGTGGACGAAACCAGCAACAACACGGTGGCAGCCCTCCTGTTCACCTGACCCGATAAGCCATGACGCAACATTCAGACCGCCATACAGGAAAAGTGATCATCGCCGCCGCGGGCCCGGGCGACGCGGAGTTGCTAACGGTAAAGGCTGCCCGATACCTGGAGCGCGCCGATGTGATCCTCTCCGATCGCCTGGTAAATCCGGATATCATCCGTCTGTATGCACGCAAGGACGCGGAGATCATTGACGTTGGAAAACAATCGGGCAGGGCCGGATCCACCCCGCAGCCTTCCATCAACCACCTCATGGCTTCCTATGCCCTGCAGGGAAAGCTGGTGGTGAGGCTGAAGGGAGGCGATGTTTCCGTTTTCTCCAATGTGCTGGATGAACTGGAGACACTTCGTGCGCTGGGTATTTCCTATGAGCTGGTTCCCGGCGTAACATCGGCACTGGGCGCTGCGGCCTATGCCGGTATACCCCTTACCGCGAGGGGATATGCGAAGGGCGTGCGATTGCTTACTTTTCATGACCCTGAAACCGTCCCGCCTGGCGACTGGCAGGCATGGGCAGGAACCAGCGATACGCTGGTGTTCTACATGTCCGGGCAGGTCCTTACAGAACTGGCAGTACGGTTGCATGCAGCCGGCATGCCCCTTCACAAGCCGTTGGCCATCATCAGCCAGGCAACGACTCCCTTTCAACAGGTGCACCTGGGCAGCATCGGCGAATTTGTGCATCCCGGGAATATCCCGGCTTATATATCCCCAACCCTGATCATCATCGGGGATGTGGTAAAGCTGCATCCGCGTTTTCAATGGTTCAGGAGCGAACAAAGCCCAGGTGAGTTTTTTGCGCCTGTTTCCGAATCTATCCATCCTCAAACAGAGATCCCGCATGCTGGCCACCCATAAGCTTAAAACACTGGAAGATCTCGTGCGGGCGTCTACCGCGGAGGAACTGATCTGGATTAACGGGTACCTCTCCGGGCTGGTGGCGGATAAGGTAAGGACCTCCACACCTGCCAATGGATCGTCCGTGGAATCAAAGGGGGTACGCAAGGCAACGATTTGTTACGGAACGGAAACGGGCAACGCGAAAAAACTTGCGCTGCAACTTACGCAGAAAGCCAAACAGTCGGGCATAACCGTACAATGCAAGGGTCTCGACCAATACCGGTTTGAGGATCTCGACCGGGAAACTGATTTTTTTGTGATTGTCAGCACGCAGGGAGAAGGGGAGCCGCCGGAGCCCGCTAAAAAATTCTTCGGCATGCTCTTCGACGCGCAACCCAACCTGTCCGCCATGCGGTTTGGTGTGCTGGCACTCGGGGATACCGCATACCCGTTGTTCTGTAAAGCGGGTGAGGACCTGGATGCAAGGCTCGAAAGCCTCGGGGCAAAGCGGGTGTTGCCATTGAAAAAATGCGATGTGGATTATGAAGCCACGGCCATGGAATGGTTTGATTCGATGGTTGCCCTGTATAGCCAGATCCCGGAAGCATCCACACCACAAGCCGGTACAAAAACGGCGGAAAAACATACCGGCAAGAAATACTATGATGGTGTCATCTCCAGCCATATCAACCTGAACGACCGCGGATCATCCAAGCAGACTTACCATATTGAAATTCGCACCAGGGAAGCGATTGACTACGCCCCGGGAGATGCAATTGCCATCGTGCCGGAAAACCGACCGGAACTGGTGGAGCGGATACTCTCCCTGGCGGCAGTGGATGGGGCCACGGAATTCGAATCCTCCAAAGGCAGGCATCCGGTTGCCGAACTGCTGACCCGTCACCTCAATATCTGCTACCTGTTATCCGCAACGGTGAAAAAATATGCCGCCCTGACCGGGCACCAGATCCCCGATACGCGCATGGATCTGGTGGACCTGCTCCGGATTTATCCCCTGAAAGAGAAGGGACAATTCCAGGAACTCATCCGTCTGTTGCCGGGTATCGCACCCAGACTGTATTCCGTGGCTTCGTCCCCGAAACAGAATGACCAGGAAGTACACCTTACCGTTGGCAGGCACCGCTTCCATGCCCAGGGGGATGAATTATTCGGCCTGTGCAGCAGTTTCCTCGGTGACCTGCCCAACGGAACCCCCATCCGTTTCTATGTGCATCGGAATCGCGCTTTCAAGCTTCCGGCGGATGAAGCAGACGTCATTATGGTTGGGCCTGGAACGGGTATCGCCCCTTTCCGCTCCTTTCTCGCGGATCGTGATGCAGGCGGCGCGAAAGGGAGAAACTGGCTCTTCTTCGGGGAACAGCATTTCCGTTCCGATTTCCTGTACCAGGCGGAATTGCAACAATACCTGGCTACCGGGGTATTGCAGAAAATAAGCCTTGCCTTCTCCCGCGACCAAAAGGAGAAAATATATGTGCAACACCGCATGAAGGAAGAAGGCGCGGAATTATTTTCCTGGCTTGAGCGTGGCGCTTACCTCTTTGTCAGTGGCACCAAGGATCCCATGAGCAAAGATGTGGAGCAGGCGCTCCTGCAGATCATTGAAGTGCAGGGTAAGGTATCCGCGGATGAAGCAGTCATTTACCTGGATAAGATGAAAAAGGAAGGACGATACCAGAAGGATGTGTATTAACCCATAACCTGTAAACGTGAACAACAAGCCTTCACCCATAGAACGCATCAAGGAACAAAGCGACGGACTCCGCGGCTCGCTCGACCAGAGTTTACGGGACCCGGTCACCGCAGCGATTGCGGAACCGGACCAGGCGCTGGTAAAGTTTCACGGCATGTACCAGCAGGACGACCGTGACCGGAGGGAAGAACGCACGGCGAAAAAGCTGGAATGGCTTTTTTCCTTCATGATCCGTCTTCGCCTGCCCGGCGGTTTGTTGACAGGCGAACAGTGGTCCGGCCTGCATCATATCGCAGGGCAATACTCTACGGGCACCATTAAGATCACTACCCGGCAGACCGTGCAACTGCATGGTGTCATCAAGAGTGCCTTGCGGCCTACCATGCAGGCATTCGATACGCTTGCGCTGGACTCCATCGCTGCCTGCGGAGACGTAAACCGGAACGTAGTATGCAGTGCGAACCCCGCCCAGTCGAAACTCCATGAAGAGGTGTTCGCCTATGCCGACAAGATCAGCCTCATGGCCCTGCCAAAATCAAGGGCGTATTATGAGATCTGGCTGAACGAAGAGCCGCTGACGCCCGAGGAAAAGCAAATACAGGAAAAGGATCCTTTATACGAGAACAGGTACCTGCCCCGCAAATTCAAAATCGCCATCGCGATTCCCCCGGATAATGATGTGGATGTGCTGGCCAATGACGTCGGTCTTATCGCCATTGAAGAAGACGGGAGACTTGCGGGATTCAACGTCGCGGCCGGGGGCGGACTGAGTACCACCCATGGCAATCCGTCGACGTACGCAAGACTGGCCTCCATGCTGGGCTTTGTTTCCGGTGAAGAAAAGATCCTTAAAGTGGTGTATGAAATCATGACGATCCAGCGTGATTTCGGGAACCGCAGCGATCGCAAACTGGCGCGACTGAAGTACACGATCGACCGGATGGGGCTGGAAGCTTTCAAAGCCGAGCTTGAAAAACGATGCGGTTTCTCACTGGAACCGGCCAGGTCTTATGCCTTCACGCAGCGGGAGGACCATTTTGGCTGGAGTGTAGACCATACCGGTAAATGGCACTATACCGTTTTTGTGGAGAATGGTCTGGTAAAAGATACAGACAGGTACCCGATGAAATCCGGCCTACTCCGGATTGCTGAAACGCATAAGGTGCTTTTCCGTTTTACCTGTAACCAGAACCTGGTCTTGTCGGACATAGACGAATACGATCGCTCCCTGGTACAGACCTTGCTCGATGGGTATGGACTGTCTGCGCATACGGAAAAGGCAAGCCGGGTTCGCCGGAATGCCATCGCCTGTGTGGCTTTTAATACCTGCCCGCTTGCACTTGCGGAGGCCCAGCGCTACCTGCCATCCCTGATCACCCGTATAGAACCCTTGCTGGAGAAACATGGCATGCAGGATGAACCCCTGCACCTGCGCATGACCGGGTGCCCCAACGGATGCGGCCGGCCATATGTGGCGGAAATTGGACTGATAGGGACGGCGTATGGAAAATACAACCTGCATATCGGGGGCGATAAAAACGGGGAGCGCCTGAACCATAAATACCGCGAAAACCTGGATGAAGAAGGGATCCTGCTGGAACTGGACAACCTGTTTGGGCAATTCAGGACAGGGAAACAGGCAGGAGAGGGATTTGGCGACTTTGTTTTCCGGACAATACAACACTAAATGGGAAATATTGAACAGATACTGGAGGAGAAATTGCAGTCGCTGAAGGACAGGGGCCATTACCGTTATTTCCTGGAAGTGAATAAAAGCGCCCAGCACTTCCCGCATTTCTATTACCGTAACCCCGAAGGCGTCCAACGTTCGGCGGTAAACTGGTGCAGCAATGACTACCTGGGCATGAGCACCCGCGAGGAATTGATTTCAAAACTCAGTTTCACCATGCACCGCAGCGGCACCGGCAGCAGTGGTACAAGGAATATTTCCGGCACTACCAACCACCACCGGGAACTGGAGAAATTACTGGCCGAATGGCACCATAAGGATTCGGCCCTTTTGTTCAACGGGGCTTACCAGGCCAACCTGACCACCCTGCAAACCATTGGCCGCCATATCCCGGAACTGGTATTCATTTCTGATGAGCGTAACCATGCATCCCTGATCGAAGGCATGCGTGCCGGTGGAAACCGAAAGATCATTTACCGGCATAACGATACCGCACACCTGCGGGAAATCCTTGAAAGCCTGCCTGAAGGACATCCGCGAATGGTTGTGCTTGAATCGGTGTATTCCATCTCCGGAAGCCTCGCACCCCTGAAGGAGACTTTGTCCATAGCCCGACAATATGGGGCGATGACCTATGTGGACGAAGTACATGCCGTAGGACTTTATGGCCCGGACGGAGCGGGCATGGTATCACAGGAAGGATTAAGCGAAATGGCCGATATCGTCAACGGGACACTTTCAAAAGCCATCGGTGTATTTGGCGGGTATATCGCCGCTTCCGCCCTGGTCATCGATTTTATCCGCAGCCACGGGCCCGGCTTCATTTTCACTACCTCATTACCCCCGGCCATCTGCAGTGCGGCGAAACAGAGCATATCGCTGATCCGGACAAACCCTGCATGGCGGGCGGAATTCCACGAAAAAGTTACGCTCCTGCGGCAAAGCCTTCGGGAAGCAGGTGTGGCCTTTGTTGATAATCCCACCCATATAACACCCATACCGGTAGGGGATAGCCAATTATGCCGTACCCTCGCGGATGAGCTCCTGTGGAAGCAGGGAATTTACCTGCAGCCCATAAACCCGCCAACGGTTCCGCCCGGGGAGGAATGCCTGCGGGTGGTGGTGACGTTGTCTCACCAACTCAAACATATTCATCACCTGGCGCTTAGCCTGAAAAAAATTGTCAATGCAAACCATCCGGCTAACCGGCCGTCGGTCAAGGCTTTCGTTGCTGCAGATTGACCGCGTCAGGAAGAAAATTGAAGCCGCTTTTCCCGGTGTGAAGGTGGAAGTGGCAGCATTAGAAACACGTGGCGACCAACTCCGGGATATTCCCCTGCAAACGGTGGAGGGAACTGATTTTTTCACATCGGATATCTTCGAGGCACTGGAAGCGGGCAGGGCGGATATTGCCGTGCATTCGCTGAAGGATATGAGCGCCACCCACTTTTTCGGTCCGCACCGGTTTGCGGTAACCGAAAGGGATGACACCAGGGACATCGCCCTGTTCAGGCCCGGCGTGCGGGAGAAAATCAATTCCGGGCAAACACTGGTTGTAGGTACCTGTTCCCCCCGCCGGGAGGATATGGCGATGGATTTCCTGCGCCGGGCAATACCCGGTGCAAAAGAACAGGTATCCATCACCGTTAAGCCCATACGGGGTAATGTGGAAACAAGGTTACGCAAACTTGATGAAGGTCAATATGACGGAACGATCCTGGCCACTGCGGGACTGAACCGGTTACTGCAGAGCCCGGAAGATGCGCCCCTGGTGCGCGCGTTGTTGCGGGACAAGAAGCGCATGCTGCTTCCCCTGGTGGAATGCGTGCCTGCGCCCTGCCAGGGAGCTATCGTGGCGGAGGCACTGCCAGGCAACGAATGGGCATTGGAAGTCCTCGGGGCGATTAACGACCAGGGCCTGCTGCGGGCCTGTATCGCGGAAAAGAGGCTGGCGCAGGCTTATGGAACGGGCTGCGACCAGCGCTTCGGTGTATCCCATCTGCGGGCGGGCAGCCGCTCATTCTTATTTGCCCAGGGAAGGGATGGCCGCAACAGGCAGCTGCGATACTGGCAGGGATTGCCAGCGCATACGAGGGAGGTACGAAAACTGTTCAGCACCACAGACCATATGGCCGACTTTTTCCAGTATGAATACCTGCCAACGGCAGGCGAGTTGACAACAGAGGTTGTTTTCATCGCAAATCACAAGTCGATGGCCGGCCCGCATCCAATCCCCATCAGGGAAGGACAGCGCGTATGGGCAGCCGGAACCCGCACCTGGCTGGAACTGGCACGCAAGGGTATTTGGGTGGAAGGTTGTGCAGATGCATTGGGGCTTGAGTCCCTTGAAACGGTATTCCGGATGCCGGTGATTGATATAAATCCGGCAGCGGTGACGGTCGTTACCCATGAAGAAGCGTCCAGGGCATGGAAGGCCAAGGGATGGAAAACCATGGCAACCCACCGTCTACTGCGCAGGGAAGAGCAGTCCATGGCTGCTTTAATGCAGTCGTCCGACTATATTTTCTGGACCAGTTTCGGACAGTATGAACAATACAAGGACCGGTTGAAGCCGGATGTTGTGCATGCCTGTCCCTATGGAGAGACGGCAGAACGACTCCGTTCCCGAGGCATCGATCCGGTTATTTTCCCCACCATTCAATCATTCCAGTCATGGCGGCAGTCCGTTACCATATAAACCGTCGCCGCATGCGGGTGAGCCCACAGTCGCGTGAACTATCGGCATCGGTGACGCTGAACCATCGGGCCTTTATACAGCCTCTTTTTGTAGAGGAAGGATTGCAGGCGCCCAGGTTGCTGGAAAACATGCACGGTATCTGCGCCGATACCCGGACTTCTGTATTGAAGCAGGTTGAAAGGGATATGGAACGCGGCATACACAAGTTCCTGGTGTTCCCCGTGCCGGTGAAGCGGGAAGCCTACCCCCGTGATTTTTCATTTACGACCGGCTTGCTCCGGGAGCTTCGCCGTGTTTTCGGGAGCGATATCTGGATGGCGGCGGACTGCTGCCTGTGCGCATATACGCATAACGGGCATTGCGGCATCACGGATGCATCGGGCCTTAAAATCGACAATGCCGCATCCGTCGGGTTATTGTCGGCCTACGCCCTGGAACTGGCCGATGCGGGTGCGGATACCATCGCGCCAAGCGATATGATGGACGGACGGATCGCCTCTATACGTCAACGGCTAAACGAAAATGGGATGGACCATGTTTCCATCATGAGCTACTCCTCCAAGTTCAGTTCCCAGTGGTATGGCCCGTTCCGCGATGCCTGCCATTCCAGCCCGGCTGCGGGATTGTTGGGCGATCGCAGGTCGTACCAGTTATCTCCCGCCAACCCGGAGGATGCCGTACTCTGTGCCCTTCGGGATGAGGAGGAAGGGGCGGATATGCTGATGGTGAAGCCCGCCGGCTGGTATATGGATATGCTATGGCGCATTAAAGAACAGGTGAATGTTCCCGTGGCCGCCTATCATGTGAGCGGAGAGTATGCCGCGCTGGAATATATGGCCGGCCTGGGTTTGCTCAAGAGGGAGGCGGCACACCTGGAACTCTGGACTTCCCTGAAAAGGGCCGGCGCGGATATCATCATTTCATACGCCGCGAGGGATGCGAAATCGTGGATAGACCATCAAACCTACTAGACACATGATCATTGAACAGGAAAAGCAAATAGGGATTGGTGCACAGCCGGGGAATAAGCCGCCTGGCATTTCGTCCGGACCGGATGCGGTGGATGCCTTTAATCCCCTTTTTCCCGTTTTCCTGAAATTGGAAAATTTACGCGTGTTGCTCGTCGGCGGCGGTCATGTGGGTCTCGAAAAGCTGCAGGCCATGCATGCGAATGCACCGGAGGCGATGATCACGGTGGTGGCAAAGAAGATCGATGACCGCCTCCGTGCTTTTGCATCAGGCAAGCCAACAATGCACCTGGAAGAGCGCGCCTTCGAGCCGGCGGATTTAAAAGACAGGGATATCGTTTTCATCGCCATCGATGATCCAAAGGAAAGCCAGCGCATCCGTGATCTGGCCAAAGCGGAAAGGCTCCTGGTAAACGTGGCCGACAAACCGGAGCAATGTGATTTCTACCTCGGCAGCATCGTACAGAAAGGAAGCCTGAAACTCGCCATCTCAACCAATGGGAAATCGCCCACGGCTGCTAAAAGGCTCAGGGAAATGTTGCAGCATAGCCTGCCCGATGAACTGGAGGATGTGCTGCAGAACCTGCAACAGATCCGAAAGCAGATGGGAGGAGACTTCGCCCATAAAGTCCATGAACTGAACAAACTCACCAGCGGCCTGGTGGAGACCAGGGGAAAGAAGCAGGAACTCAGGTGGCGGCGCATCGCTACCTACTCGCTTACCGTATTCGCCCTGATGCTGGTGGGGCATTTCATTTTTTCGTATATCCCACTCCGTGCGTTGGCGGAGGGTACGGCCGACTGGTACCTGGGCCTTGATCGGAATTTCCATTGGATGCTGCTGGCCGGGTTTGTGGCGCAAATGGTTGACGGGGCCCTGGGTATGGGTTACGGCGTAACCAGCGCCACCATCCTGCTCTCGGCTGGTATCAGTCCCGCCGCCATCAGCGGCAGCATACACACGGCGGAAATGTTTGCCAGCGGCGCATCCGGCTACAGCCATTACCGTTTTGGCAACGTCAACAAGAAGCTGTTCAAGGCACTGGTCATACCCGGCGTTATCGGGGCCGTGCTCGGAGCGATTCTGCTTACGCAACTGGACAAATCCAATGTGGACCTGATCCGTCCGCTGATGGCCGCGTACACGCTCTTCCTGGGTGTGCGAATCCTGACCAATGCCTTCCGCAAGCAACAGGTGCGCAAAAAATTCAAGCGCCATGGTATCCTGGCGGGAGTGGGTGGGTTCCTGGATTCTTTTGGCGGCGGCGGCTGGGGACCGATCGTCACCACCACCCTGATCACCAAAGGCCGCAGCCCGAAATACGTCATCGGGTCCGTAAGCCTCACGGAGTTTTTTGTTACCCTGTCCAGTGCCTTCACATTCTTTACCTTGCTCGGCGTCTCGCACTGGCAAACGATTTTTGCCCTGATCATCGGGGGACTGGTGGCGGCGCCGCTGGCTGCCAAGCTTGCGGGCAGACTTCCCCGAAAAACATCGTTCATTCTCCTGGGGATGCTCGTCATCTTCTGGAGTCTGCGCATATTGGTTAAAATAATTTAGGTATCAGATCTCGCATCCGGGAAATCCCGGCAAGACAGGGCCAGCTTGTAAGACCGCGTGATCGGGATCCTGGCTTCGCCCATGCATAACTTGGAATCCAACAAATTATTACAGACCCTGAATGCTTCTTAATTTTGCCCGATGAGTCGATTTACCCTCCTGCTTCTACTGAATTTTTTCCTGTTGGTTCAAATGCCGGGATTTGCGCAGAACAAAACCACGGCAACATATGAGCAGACCTGGCTGGCCTATTTCAACCAGACCAGGTTCTCCAACAAATGGGGCCTCTGGGCTGATTTCCACCTGCGGACGGAGGACAATTTTGTAGAGGGACTTTCCACAGGTATTATCCGTCTTGGACTCACCTATTATGTGA
>JALOMP010000312.1 GCA_025455365.1 Chitinophagaceae bacterium
CAACGGCCGCCGCTTTCGGAGAACTAGGGAAGGTTCGCCGGGATCCCTTCGCCATGCTTCCATTCTGCGGATACCATGTGGCTGATTATTTCAATCACTGGCTCCAGTTTGGCCGCAACCTGCCCAATCCTCCCCGCATCTTCAGCGTAAACTGGTTCCGCAAGGATGAAAATGGCAACTTCCTATGGCCTGGTTTCGGCGACAATATGCGGGTGCTGAAATGGATCGTGGAAAGGAGCAAGGGGAAGGTTTCCGCTATCGAAAGTCCCATCGGCTGGATGCCGAAATATGAAGATATCGACTGGAGAGGACTGGATTTCAGCGAAGCGGAATATGAGCGGATCATGGAAGTTGATAGGGAAGCCTGGAAAAACGAAATCCTGGCCCATGAGGAGCTGTTCTCAAAGATGTTCGATAAGCTGCCCAAAGAATATTTCTTCATGCGGGAATTACTGCTTTCGTCCCTCTGGAGGTCGCCGGAACATTGGCACATGGCTCCGGAAACGATTTAGTGTTACCGTAAAATGCCTCATATGCGAATCATCCCGGGATTTTTATTCCTGCTGATCATGATGTCTACCCACGCGCAAATACCCGATTTCGGCTCTTACCCGGTGTATGGTGGAAAGGACCTGGGCCTTACGTATAAGCCCTCGCACAGTGCTTTTCGCATCTGGGCGCCCACGGCCGAAAAAGCCGAACTCCGGTTATATGCATCTGGTACAGGCGGTTCCCTGCTGTCTGCGGTGGACATGAAAAAAGCGGATGCAGGAACCTGGACAGCCAGCATTGGTGGTAACCAGCAGGGGAAATATTACGCTTTCCGCGTGCGCATCAACGGCACCTGGAGCGATGAAGTGCCAGACCCTTACGCGAGAATGGTGGGCACCAATGGGAAACGGGGAATGATCGGCGATCTGAAGGCTTCCAACCCTTCCGGGTGGGAGAAGGACCGTTCGCCCCAATTTGGCAGGAGGCCCACGGCATCGGGGAAAATGCTGGTGAACCAGAAAACCGACGCGGTCATTTATGAACTGCATGTACGTGATGCCAGCATTTATGCCGGTTCCGGGATACGGCAGAAGGGAAAATTCCTCGGATTAACGGAATCGGGTACCCGAAATGCCGACGGACTGTCCACCGGTCTTGATCACCTGGTGGAGCTGGGTGTAACCCATGTGCACCTCCTGCCTTTTTATGATTTTTTCTCCGTGGACGAAAGCAAACCGGACAGCCTCCAATACAACTGGGGCTACGACCCATTGAATTACAATACGCCGGAAGGTTCCTATTCCACGAATCCGGAAGACGGTCTCGCGCGGGTACGGGAATTCAAGCAGCTCGTGAAGACATTCCATGAACGCGGATTGCGGGTAGTGATGGACGTGGTATACAATCATACCATGTTCCTGAAGGAGTCTTCTTTCCAGCAGCTGGTTCCCGGGTATTATTACCGGCAAAAAGCCGACGGGTCTTTTTCGGATGCCACCGCCTGCGGTAACGAGACGGCCAGTGAACGCCCGATGATGCGTAAGTTCATCCTCGAGTCCGTAAAATACTGGGTGGAGGAATTCCATGTGGACGGCTTCCGATTTGACCTGATGGGTGTGCACGATATTGTTACCATGAACGAAATTTCCAAATCCCTGCATGCCCTTAAGCCGGATATCCTTCTGTATGGTGAAGGATGGACGGCAGGTGCGTCACCCTTGCCGGACACGCTTCGTGCCCTGAAGAAAAACGCGCATCTCCTGGACAGGATCGCCGTATTCAGCGACGATATCCGGGATGGTATCAAGGGGAGCGTTTTTGTACATGACGAAAAGGGATTTGCTTCCGGCAGGCCCGCCATGGAACAAAGCATCCGCTTTGGCATCACCGCCGCCTGCAAACATCCGCAGGTGAACTACACGAAAGTCAATTATTCCAAAGCCCCGTACGCCAGTCAACCCTGGCATACCGTGAGCTATTGCGAATGCCACGACAACCATGTGCTCTGGGACAAGCTTTCTATTTCCGCCGCGGAATCATCGCCCGCGCAAAGGAGGGAGATGCACAAGCTTGCCCTCACCACCGTCCTGACCTCCCAGGGGATTTCATTCATACACGCCGGTACAGAATTCCTGCGAACAAAATATGGCGTGGAGAACTCTTTCAATGCCGGGGATTCCATTAACCGGATCAATTGGGACCTTAAAACACTCAACAAGGACGTTAACGAATACGTGCGGGAACTGATCCGTATGCGGAAAAATCACCCCGCTTTCCGGATGATGCATGCTACGGAGATCGCCGGCAATCTTCAGTTCATGGAAGAGTCACCGGAAAATGTGGTGGCTTATACCATCAATGGGGCGGCCGTGAGGGATAGCTGGAAAAAGATTATGGTATTGCTCAATGGAAATACCCGGAGCACGGTTATGCCATTGCCGGCAGGCAACTGGACGATTCATATCAGGGACAATGCCGTGGCGGGTGATAAGAAGACGGTGTCCGGTTCAGTACCACTGGCGGCTTCCGCAGCCACCATTCTTTACCAGGAATGAATATGGTAAAATTTCCCTATCTTTGCATTCCTATCAGTTAGATCTCCACTGTTTGTCTTTTTTCATTCAAACCTGTGCAGGGTTAACGTAAGGCAGGTAAAGTATCGCCCCTCGGGCTGATAGCCTTACCATATTTATCATCAAAAATTTGAACGTGACTTTTAAAGAATTACAGCTCATCGAGCCTGTATTGCAGGCTTTGCATGAAGAGGGCTACACAAACCCTACCCCTATCCAGCAACAATCCATTCCGCCCGTATTGGCTCACCGCGACCTGCTTGGTTGCGCACAGACAGGTACCGGAAAAACAGCGGCTTTCGCCATTCCCATCCTCCAGCACATGCACCAGCATGAAACGCCGGCTCATGGAAAGCGACAGATCCGTGCACTCGTACTCACCCCCACGCGGGAACTGGCCATCCAGATAGAAGAGAGTTTCAGGGCATACGGAAGGCATCTTCCATTGAGAACCCTCGTCATATTTGGCGGTGTTTCACAGGTGCCCCAGGTACAGGCCCTTCACAAAGGGGTTGACATCCTGGTGGCTACTCCCGGCCGCCTGCTTGACCTCATGAACCAGCGCCAGATCACCCTTGAACATGTACGGTATTTCGTCCTCGACGAAGCCGACCGCATGCTTGACATGGGTTTTGTACATGATGTGAAACGCGTCATTGCCAAATTGCCCACCAGGCGTCAGACACTGTTTTTCTCCGCTACCATGCCCAAAGAAATTCAACAGCTGGCTGATTCCATCCTGCATGAACCAGTGAAGGTGGAAGTAACGCCCGTCTCCTCCACCGCGGAAACGGTTGGACAACAGATCTTTTTTGTTGACAAAAAAAGCAAAACAGACCTGCTCGTTCACCTCATGGAAGACGCGGCAATCAAGACAGCGCTGGTCTTCTCGCGCACCAAACATGGCGCTGACCGCATCGCCAAAAACCTGGTCCGTTCCGGTATCCGCGCCGCAGCCATCCATGGCGACAAGTCGCAGAATGCCAGGCAGAACGCATTGAATGATTTTAAAGTGGGCAAGCTTCGCATCCTGGTGGCAACCGATATCGCTGCCCGGGGCATAGACATCGATGAACTGGGGCATGTGTTCAATTT
>JALOMP010000050.1 GCA_025455365.1 Chitinophagaceae bacterium
GCCTTGGGGTGGGGGCGCCAGGAGCGGCCGGAGCGGCTGAGTGAGATTGCCAACAACACTCGATTCTTGATCCTGCCCTGGGTGCGGGTGCCCCACCTGGCCAGCCATGTGCTGGGCCGGGTGGCCCGGCGGATTGATCGGGACTGGCGGGAGAAGTACGGGCATGGCTTGCGGTGGTTGGAAACGTTTGTCGAACGGGAACGGTTTGCGGGCACCTACGGATGGGTCTTTGGACAGATCCGCGTGGACCCGAACGATGAGAATACCGTGTACATCCTGGGTGTGCCCATGGCTAAATCCACCGATGGCGGCAAGACATTCAAGAACATGCGCGGGGAAGACAAGGCCAGCGACCCTACCCATGGCGATCACCATGCGCTGTGGATCGACCCGGCCGATTCAAAATACATCATTAATGGCAACGACGGTGGTGTTGTGGTTACGTATAATGGAGGCCGCCGGTGGTTCAATCATTTCCGGAAAATCCCCACCACGCAGTTTTACAATATCACGTATGACATGAAATCGCCTTTCAATGTCATCGGATCGGTACAGGACGAAGGGTCCTTCATGGGGCCCGTAACGCATACCTATGACGGTACCGGCAAGGGCGCAAAAGCCTGGTCCGATGCCCCGGGCGGCGAAGGAACCATCATCGCCATGGATCCCGTCAACCCGGATATCATGTACGCGTCTTCGTTCTATGGGCGATTGATGCGCAGCGACCTGCGTTTGCCAGACAGCATCCGGTCTAAAAACATATTTCCCAAAAAGGCCGATGACGAGGAGGTGCACCGCGGGGAATGGCTTGCGTACACCATGCTGTCGCCCCATGATCCAAAGACTGTTTATCACGGTTTCCAATACCTGTTCCGTTCCACGGATGAGGGGAAAACCTGGACGCGGATCAGCGGCGACCTGACCTACAACAATAAAGATAAAATGGGCCGTACACCCTATGCCATCAACCACCAGGCCATTACAGCGATCGATGAATCGCCCCTGGCAAAAGGCGTGCTTTACGTGGGTACGGATGACGGCCGGGTTTGGCTCCGCAAAGGGGAAGACGCTGCATGGACACCCATCATGAAAGGCATTCCGCAAAACGCGCATGTGTCGAGGCTGGTTGCATCGGCCTATGATCCGGCAACGGTTTACCTTACCCTGAGCAACCGGAGGGAGGACGACCATACCGTGTACATGTATCGCTCCACGGACTATGGCGTTACCTGGCAGGATATTTCGGGCAATCTTCCAAAAGCACCCGCCAATGTGATCCGAGAGGATCCTAAAAACCGGCAGGTACTGTACTGTGGAACCGATATCGGTGTATATGTGAGCAGGGATGGTGGAAAGCAATGGCATTCCCTGCAGGCAAACCTGCCGGCATCCGTTTCCGTGCAAGACCTGTTTGTACATCCCCGCGACAATACGCTCGTGATCGCCACGTATGGAAGGGGCGTATGGGCCATGGATGACATTTCCGCGATTCAGCGATAAGGGAAATAGCAGGCCGGGAAAAATTTCGGTTATTGTTTACCGTCATCGAAAGCCGGCGTGGCATGCGTCACCCCTGTCCTGTATCGAGTTTCAGGTGGATGGTATCCCCGGTGGCATACGAAGGCCTGGACGACGAGCGGATGGTCACCAGCCTGTTCGCCCATACCGCCTGGATTTCAAAAAACATTCCGGCGAAGCGGACTTCCCGGACAACGGCGGAAGCGCCCTGCCCTGGGTCCACCACCTGAAAATTTTCGGGACGAACTAGCAGCGGGTTCCTGTTCCATACCCTGTCCGTGAGTCCGCCAGCCATGGCATCTTCCAGCCCGATCGTTGTAAAGGGACCCAGGAGGCCGGCCACATATTCGTCTACGGGTTCCCGGTAGATTTTTTCGGGACTACCTTCCTGGACCCATTGACCATCGTTAAGGACGAGCATCCGGTCGGCCCAGGGAAGGGTGTCTGCAGGGTCATGGGATACCAGGATGCAGGTAATATGCTCGCTGTTGCTGATATCCCGGATCATATCTTTCATCACCTGCCGGTGCGCGAGGTCGAGGTTTGAGTAGGGTTCATCCAGGAGCAGCAGTTCCGGTTCGCCCATCAGCAGCCGGGCGGTGGCTATGCGTTGCTTCTCACCGCCGGAAAGCTGGTCAGTTCTCCTTTTGAGCAGGTGCCCGATCCGGCAAACCTCAATGATCGCCCCATATTTTTCTTCCGGCATTTTATTGGCCATTTCCAGCAGCTCTTCCACCCGGTAATTGTTCCGCAGTTCAAAGTGCTGAGAGAGATAAGCGATGGAAGGATGGCCCGCCATCAGTTTTTCCGCAGGCCCCAGGATACGTGATCCGCGGAACCGGGCTTCCCCACCGTCCGTTTGCATCAGGCCGGCGATGATTTTCAACAGGCTCGACTTACCCGAACCTGTCACACCCGCGATAACGAGTTTTTCGCCTGCTTCCAAGCTGAAACTGATGTTTCGAAGGACGGGTTGATCCCGGATCGATTTGGACAGGTTGAGGGCTTCCAGCAGGGGCATAGTGGGCAAAGATCAGCTAAAATCCCCAGCTGAGACAAAACCGAATTTAGAGAAACAGGTCTGTATAGAGCTGCGCGCCTGGCACTACCGAATACCCGGATAGGTCGGTAATCCCTTCTTCTGCCAATACCTGCTCGTCCAGGAAGAAATTTCCGGTGCATTGCGTGGAGGGACGCCGGAGGATGTAGTAGGCAGCGTCCGCCAGGATTTCCGGCGTGCGGCTCATCTTCATCAGCATGTCCCCACCCAGCAGGTTCTGGACCGCTGCCGTGGCGATGGTGGTTCTTGGCCAGAGGGTATTGGCAGCGATCCCGTCTTTTTTCAGTTCGGCGGAGAGCCCCCAGGCGATCATACTCATGTTGTACTTGCTCATGGTATACGCGAGGTGGTTTGCAAACCATTTCTGGTCCATATTGATGGGAGGCGAAAGGTTCAGGATATGCGGGTTGGATCCCTTGCGGAGGTAGGGGATACAAGCCCTGCTGACAAAAAAAGTGCCCCGCACGTTGATCCCATGCATCAGGTCGTACCGCTTGGCTTCCGTTTTTTCGGTAGGCGTGAGGCTGATGGCGGAGGCATTGTTGACCAGGATATCGATGCCCCCGAATGCTTCAGCGGCTTTCTCAACGGCCGCCTGGATCTGGTCTTCGAAACGGATATCACATTGCACCGCCAGGGCACCGGCGCCGAGGGCCTTTACTTCCTCTGCCGCACTGAAAATCGTGCCACCCAGTTTCGGGTTTTCTTCCACGGATTTCGCGGCAATGACAATGTTGGCGCCTTCTTTGGCGAGCCTGAGCGCGATGGCTTTGCCAATACCGCGACTGGCACCGGTTATAAATGCTGTTTTTCCTTTAAGTGACATGTTTTTCTTTGATTTTTGAGGCGATGTTAAGTGACTTTTAAAACTAATACAATTCGGTCAGTTTGTCTGCGTGGTTTTGTTCAACATAAGTCCGGATATGTTGTTACGGAGTTGAAAGATCCGGTTGGTTTCAATGGGCTAAATCCTGCCAATAACCCGGATTCGTGCAAGTTGGGCACGAAAACAGCATCCAATGGGGATGCGATTACATGTGCCCGGAACCAGTGAATTTATGCGTACATCCATTTTGTTTGCCACTGTCCTGCTTTTGTCCACAGGACCCCTGTTCTCCCAGGAAGAGGAGGATCTCGATACCAGACCGGACCAGCAAAAAAGTGGGAATCAGCGGAGTCGTTTGTATGGGAAGCTGGTTGATGGGGATAACAAGGGAATCCCGGCTGCATCCGTGGAAGTATTCTTCCTGCGCAAAAATGCAGGCGCCGGAGTGGGGTATGACAGCCTGGTTGCCGGAATGCTGACCCGGAGCAATGGTGAATTCAGCTTTGAGAATTTCAACCTTCCCGATTCCTTTGCCGTAAAAATTTCGAACCTGGGCTATGCCACCAGGTTCCAGGTGGTGCGGGTGCCTGCGGCTACCCGATCTGAAAAGCTGCCCTCGATGGACCTGGGAAATATTAAACTGGAATCGGAGGCAAAATCGCTGCAGGAGGTCAAGATCCTGGGCACCAGGCCGGCCCTTCAGATGGGTATCGACCGGAAAGTGTTTTCGGTGGATAAAAGTTTTATTTCCACCGGTGGCACGGCCGTTGATGTGATGCGGAATATCCCTTCCGTGTCCGTGGATGTTAACGGGGAGGTGACGTTGCGCAATGCGAGTCCCCAGATATTTGTGGATGGAAGGCCCACCATCCTCACCTTGCAGCAGATTCCGGCGGATGATATAGAACGTGTGGAGCTGATCACAAACCCTTCTGCCAAATTTGATGCAGCCACAACAGGCGGCATCATCAATGTGGTCCTGAAAAAGAGCCGGCGCAATGGGTTGAACGGCGTTATTACGGCCGGTGCCGGGTACCCTGAAGTACTGACCGGCAACCTGAGCCTGAACATGCGCCAGGGGAAATTGAATTTTTTTACCAGCGCGAATTACAACCAGAACGGGGGTGTAGCGCGCAGTGAAGCCAACCGGCAAAACAAGGAGAATGGCCTGGTTACGGATTATTTCAACCAGGAAACCCTCACGGATTTCAGCCGTCGGTTTTTTTCCGTGCGGTTCGGTGCCGACTATTTCATTGATAACAGGAATACGCTTACCCTCTCTCAGAATTTCGTTAAAGGCTATAACGACTTTGATGAAAACCAGGACCAGGAATACCTGGATGACAAGTTAAACGTCTACCAGCTGGGAGAAAGGATAAGCGTTTCGAAATCCTCCTTCAACCGCAGTAATACACAGCTGAATTATAAGCATAGTTTTCCGAAATCAGGTCATGAACTGACGGCCGACCTTACCTATAACACGGGCAGGGGTTCCAACGAAGCCCCGATCGCCAATTACTATTACCTGCCGGATGGCAGCCCTGCGAAAGACCCGGTATTTGTCCGGAACTTCGGAAACAACAACAACAAACAGCTGACCATCCAGTCCGATTATGAAAATCCTATCACGGATTCTTCGAGGATTGAGATGGGTGTTCGGGCATTCATCAACGAGACCAGCAATATACTCGATGCTTTTTCCGTGACAAACGGCGGCGAAGTGAAACTTCCCCTGAGCACCAATGTGCTGTATACCGAGCAGGTGTATGCGGCTTATACAACATACACAAACCGGTGGAAGGGTATCCGTTACCAGGTTGGGTTGAGGGCTGAATATTCCCGGTTCGACGGGACACTGGTGGACAGTGCGCAGGATTTCGGGTATAAAGTACCGGAGAGCTTCGGGAAAATTTTTGACGGTCTGTTTCCGAGCATATTCCTGACCAGGGTATTGAGGGAAGGAGAGGAGTTGCAATTGAATTTCAGCCGGCGGATACGTCGCCCGAATTTCTGGCAGTTGAACCCCTACGTGAATGTGATTGACCCGCAGAACATCTCCGTAGGCAATCCGTTGCTCAGGCCTGAATATGTAAATGCCTTCGAGTTCAATTACGGCAAGCAGATTGAAAAGGGCAGTTTACTCGCTGTCCTGTATTTCCACAATAACCAGGCGGATATCACCCGTTACAGTGATACCATTACACCGGAGCAATACGATGCGCTGAACAATGCGGCCATCGAACCCAACGCCATCGTGAACACCTTTATCAACGCGCAATACACCAACCGGATGGGTGCGGAGTTCACTTTCCAGAAGAAATTTGGCAACCTGGAAGTGATACCCAATGTCAACCTCCAATACCGGCGCGTAAAGGCAGTCATAGATGATATCGACCTCAGCAACGAAGGGTTTAACTGGGAAGGGAAACTGATCCTGAACTATACCACCAAGTCGAAGTCGGCTTTCTGGACGGATTTCAATTTCCAATTGAACGGCCAGTATGAGTCCGAGGAAGTCATCCCCCAGGGGAAGAACAAGGCCCAGTTCGTGGTGGACTTCGCCCTCCGTAAGGAATTCATGAAGCAAAAGGCAGCTGCCATAACGCTGGCGATCAACGACGTATTCAACACCAACCGCTGGGGCCAGGTCCTGGATACGGAAAACTTTTACCAGGACTCTTACAGGCGCTGGCGGGTGCGTACCTACCGGCTGACCTTCACCTATCGTTTCGGGAACAGGGATTTCCAGTTGTTCGGAAAGGACAATGACCGCAGGGAACGAAATGGGGATAACGACTAAGGGAAACTGGCATAGTCAAGCCGGTGCAATTATCAACGTCTGTTTACGGCAGCCCGCCAAAACTTAATCCTTCACGCATCGGAAACCGATGGTAGCATTCCGTTCAAAGCCCGGAGAAACCCTGAGCAGCATCTGCCGGTAATGCAGTTCACGCGGACCACCCTGCACATACCACCAGCTGGATGAGGGCTTAAAATAGCTCCCTCCTTTCATCATGAGGTACCGGTAGTGGCCTGCCTGGTACTGGTCGGCCGTTAACTGCCATACCGAACCCACCAGGTCCATCAGCCCGTTGGGGTTCGCGCCGGAAGGGTAACGTCCAACCGGATCCAGGCGCCCGTTGCCAAGGTTGCAGCGGGTGCTGTCGATGCCATGCAGGGTAAATACGGTGAGGGTTTCGGTGACTTTCTCCTCCGACCTTGTTACCGGCGTCTCCTGTTTCCAGGGCCAATCATATCCGTTTACTGTTTGTGCGGCATACTGCCATTCAAGTTCCGTTGGCAGCCGCTTCCCGGCCCAACGGGCATAGGCGAAGGCGTCTTCATAACTGATATGGGTAACCGGGAAGTCACCCTGCCCGGACGGGTAGCTGCCCCGGATCCAGTGGCGAAGGAATCCGGCCGTGTCTGCAGGCCTGTAGCCTGTGGCACTGAGAAATTGCTTGAACTGGATATTGGTCACCGGGTGGATGTCCATGTAGAATCCGGGGACGTTGAAGATACTGTCTTCATCTTCCTCCGGGTAGGGAATGAAGGCGTCACCATTCGTGCTGCGGAAACGAAAACTTCCCGAAGGAATTTTCACCATGCCGGGCTGATCGCCCCTGGCCGGCATGGTCCGGGTATGTTCGCTGATCCGGCGGGGTATTCCGGGTTTCAGGGAGACAACAATTTCATCAGCAATTTCCTTCTCCCTGAACAACTGCAGGACAATATTGCCTTCGTGCCATCCGAATTGTCTTGAAACGGAAAAGCTCGTATCCCCGGAGGGCAGGACGATGGGAACTTTGCCATATTCCGGGTTTCCTTTCCACAAGCGCAGTTCCATGCCTGGGGGCGAAAAGATGGCAAGCCGGTCTCCACGCAAATTCGCACGAATCAGTTGGGGAAAAAACCCGATGGCATCCACGGCGCCTTCCTGGTTGGTACCCAGCCAGGATGCGTCAAATGCCCTTGTTTCGAGCTCGATCATCCAGCGACCGTCTGCCTGTACAGGCTCCAGGTTTTTATGGTGCCAGATATCCGTGTAGTGCCACCCGGCCCGGGGTGAAACGGGCAGGAGCTTTTTACGGAGTCCCTGGGGAATGATGCTGTAGATGGTGTAAATCGTCTTGGCGGGCATCGTCCACTGGTTCACCCAGGTGCTGTCCGCGGGAATATCAACCAAGGGATCCAGCGTCCCTTCCGTGAAAGCCTTGCTGTTTTCCCGAAGGATGCGACTGGTACGGCCGAGATAACGGTATTGGTCACCCGACCATTCCGGTGTACCGGGCGCGAACACATTGAATTCCGTGCCGTACCCGTTAAAGAATGCCGTGGATATTTCCCGGGCGATGGGTTCTTTGAACAATTCCGCCACCCGGAAGATTGCGAAGGGCGGTTGTATAGGCTTGTTGAGATTGAGCATGGGTGGGTAATAGAGCGCATTGTGCACCCTTCCGGCCACGATGCCGGGCATGTCTTTGGGAACGGCCATCCCTTCGCTGTACATGACCACGCCGGTTCGGGCCTTGTCGGCCGCTGCCTGCAGTTCCCGGCTGGATGAACCCCGCGTATCCAGTACTACGCCATCCGCACCCGTTTCGCGGACAAGCCTGGTGAGTCCGTCCAGGTGATTCTCATGGCGCGTGCTTTCATCCCAGGGGTTATAGGCGATGAAGAATTTTGTGCCCAGCTGGCGGAGGCTGTCGCTGAGCGTCTTCAGGGCTTTGAGCCCGCCCGGCAGGTCCCTGTACAGGTCGAACTGGTTGCGGGGATCAAGGCCCAGCGTGGGCCAGGTGGGCCAGATGCAAACGGCATCATCGCCCCCGTATAACGATTTCCCCCGGCGCACGAAATCCGTGAGGGTATACCGTTTCGCCTGCGGATCGTATACATCCTTGTCCCAGGCCATGAACAGGTGCATGATATACGCTCCCCGGATCCATTGCAGGTCCTTTCGGTTATACATTTCCGTATTGAAGGTATCCGTATCGAAGAGTTTCCTTTCATGGAAAACGAGCTTTAACCCGTCCCGCCAGGTTCCTGTCATTTCCCGGGACCAGACGTTATACAGAACGGAGCCACCGGGATACAGAACGGTTTCAAAGCGCCGGCGCTGGCCATTCCGGATGGATGCGGGATCCCTGCGGGACAAGGATACCCGGGACCGGTTGCCGGATACGGGTACAAAGGAAAAACCCAGTTCCCATGCATTGTCCGGGCAGATGACATTGACGGGTATTTTTCCGGGGAGGAAGAGATGGGTGCGGGAAAGGGGATGGTTGCCCAGCCCGGTGATATGTGGTACGTTCCCATCTTTCCCGATGGGCAGGACGTTGCGAAGGGTCACCGTATCCTTCCCCGTGTTTTCAAATCGTACCAGGCAGCGGGTAAAGGAATCCTTGCTGCTGTACTGTGGGGTCAGTTCCAATCCCGCCCGCATAACCTTTCCGGAGGCGGGAAGGGTAATGATTTCCTGTTGTCCATTCAGTTCAAATCGCAGGCCGGGCAGGGTATCCTGCGACTGCCCGTACAGGGATACCAAGAGGACATACAAGGATGCTAGCCAGCGGTACATGGCCAAATGTACTGAATGGTTATCTGGCTCAGGCCAGGTCCATAACCGGTTTGTTGCCGAGGATGGCGTCGATCTCGTTCATGATGTCAGGGGTCAGGAGGTTAACCACATCCAGCGCCTTGAGGTTTTCTTCCAGTTGCTCCTTTCGGGTGGCACCCAGGATGGCGGTGGTAACATGCGGGTTATTGATGGTCCAGGCGATCGCAAGGGAAGACATGGATACGCCAAGCCGGTCTGCCAGCAACATCAGTTTGATGAGTTTGCCGATCTTTTCTTCCTGCATCCAGCGGTCTTTCAGCCATTCAAATCCCTGGATGCCGAGCCGGGACCCCTCTGGTACACCCTTGACGTATTTGCCGGTCAGGAATCCAGCCGCCAATGGGCTCCAGATGGTGGTTCCGAGTCCCACGTTCTGGAATACGGGCAAATAGTCCATCTCCATTTTATACCGTTCGAACATATTGTACTGGGGCTGTTCCATCGCGGGACCGATCAGTCCGTTTTGACGGGCTACGCGGTGGGCTTCCATGATTTCCGCTCCGCTCCACTGGCTGGTACCCCAGTACAGTATTTTACCCTGCTGGATAAGGTTGTGCATGGTCCAGACTACTTCCTCGATCGGGACCATCGGGTCCGGCCTGTGGCAGAAGTAAAGGTCCAGGTAATCCAATTGCAATCGCCCCAGAGCTTCATGGCAGGCCTCGAAGAGGTGCTTTCGGCTCAGCCCGGTCTGGTTGGGTTTATTGTCTCGCCTCCATCCGAAAAAAGCCTTGGAGGAAACGACGTATGAAGTCCGGTCCCATCCCCGGGCTTTGAGTACCCTGCCCATCATCTTCTCGCTTTCGCCGAGCGCATAGCCTTCAGCGTTATCAAAGAAATTAATGCCGCGCTCATAAGCCATGCTCATCAGGTCGGCGGCCGTGTTGTCTTCAATCTGTTTATGAAATGTAACCCAGCTTCCGAAAGACAGGACGCTCAGTTGCAGGCCTGTACGGCCCATGTAACGGTATTGCATAAATATGGCAGGTTTGGGGTCGAAATTAAGAGATGTAGCCGAGATAATTTCTTCAATTACTGTTCGATGACAACCGGGCGGGGAAAGCGTTTGGCGGTTGAGTCGGGTGTAGGGGCGATGCTGTCCGTGGGGGTCACGCTGTCATTCACACGCAGGACACTGTTGGTAATCCTGAACATGGTAAATGTTTTGAAGTCCTGTGGCGCAGAAAGACCTACGCCGTTGATGATGGTACCCGGCTGGTGAATCCGCACGGGCTTGTCCGTATAAAACCTTTGTTCAGGCTGGTCCCACCAGAGTTCCTGGCAAAATAAGGTATCGCCCTTTATATTGAAAACTCGCACACTGTCGCGAAGGAATATCCTGTTCTGGTTTTCCAGGTAGCGTGCATAATGTGCATCCAGCTGGCTTTGTATTTTCATGGTATCGTCGAAAAAATCCACGTGCAGGGTCTGGGGAAATTCCACCCGTGGCAGGGTATCCTGGTAACGGAGCATCAGGGGCGATGTGAGTTTCGCTTTCATCTTGCCGCCCTGGCTCATATAACTTTCTATTCCCCGGGCTTCGTCTACGCCGATTCTTTTTTCGAAGATCTCGCGTACATCCTTTTCGTCATTGACACAGGAGCCCATAAAAAAGCAGCCCGACAGGGCTGCCAACAAACAGATTGCGCAGGACAATATGCGGGTCCCTGGAATGGCAGGATTAGTCATATTTCCGCGGGTTGAACCATATATCGCTGAGGTTGAACCCAACGGAAAGCCGCCAGAAATTCTCGCGAAGCGAATTATCCTTGTTCCCCCGCTGACCGATCTCGAATGCGGTGTTGATACTCGTGTACTGGTTGGTATAATAGCTTCGGCGAACCGGGAAACTGGCGCCAAATGAAATCAAATACTGATTCAGCGGGTTGGGGAGGTCAATGTATTCAGGGCCGTAGGAAAATCCTGCGCGGTATACCACGCGGGACCATAAACTTTTACCGTTGGCATCCGGCAGCACCTGACCGCCCACGCGGATGGTCCATTTATTTCTAAGGTCTTCTGCCGCTCCATAGGAACGGTAGTCTGCCCAGAAGGTCTGGTTGAATTCCACACCCAGCAGCCATTTATCTTCCTTTTCCAGCATCACGCCGAAGCCAACGGTGGCCGGGAAAATGATTTCGCCGGATTCGTCCGCACTCCGGTACACCGAATCCAGCACACTGATGCCGGCATTGGCGTCGTAGTCGAAAGTCTCTCGTACAACATCCCTTGTGGCATTGAGACTGTTTTGCAGGCTGCCGCTTGCACCCAGCCGAAGAAACCGTCCCCTTCCCAATTCAGCGCGGTATAATGCGCCGGCCTGGACGAAGATCCCCCCGAAATTGAGGCTGTCCGTTGAGTTTGATTTCCTGTAGGGAATTGTATCGTTGACAAAAACAAGCCGGGTTGTATAGTTCTTGTTGCCCCAGAGATACCCGGCATTGATGCCGAAACTGATCTTCCGGTTTCCGAAGCCCGTTCCCAGGTAGGCCTGGTATGCTCCGCCGTTGCCGATATAATTGTACAGTACGCTGTCGATCCCCGGCAGGCGCGTCCTGGTTTCAAGGTCGTAGTTGATGCGGGATACAGGCCTGAAACCGATGTTCATCCCCCAGAATCCCTTTTTCTTGAGCGGCAGACCTATCTGCACATAACTGGGGATGAAGTATTTGGAATTGAATTTTTCCTGGGGATCACCGGACACCAGTGTCCTGGAAGTGATGTCCACACCAATATCCAGGGTGGTCACTTTCAGGTAGGCATAGGAGGCGGGGTTGCTGAAATTCACCGATTGCAGGTCGTTATAAGGAATGGCCACGCCACCCATCGCACGGTTGAGGATGTTCTGTTGGGAGAGCAGGTCGCCAATGCCAAAACGGGAATAGGGGGAATTCTCCTGGGCCCTGGTCCCCATTGCACATATAAGCGAAACAATGAATACAAAACAGCTTCTATTACAGTTGGTTATTGGTCTCGCTAAGTGCATACAGGCCTTTATATAAAAAATCAGGGTCGGCAAATATCCGATTTTTAAGGTGGCCCGCAAAATAGGTACTATCGCCCCCGGTTAACACCACGTTAAAGTTCCCGTAGCGTTCCATATAGGCATCGATGGTGCCGTCAATTTCCTTGGCCATTCCCAGGATGACGCCGCTGAGGATATTTGTACGGGTATCGTAGCCCACCAGGGGAAAATTCCAGTCTTTTTTCACGAGGGGCAGTTTAGCCGTATAGTCGTTCAGTGACTTGAACCGCAGCTCCATTCCGGGCGAGATGCCGCCGCCCAGGAACTGCGCGTACTGGTTGATGAAGTTATACGTGATGGCGGTGCCCAAACCCACCACGAGGTTGTTCTTACCGGGAAAGAACTGTACAGCGGCCGCGGCGAGGGCCAGCCGGTCTGCTCCCATTGTTTCCGGTTTTCCCACCGGAACGGTGAAAGGCACACGGGTCAGGTGGGAGAGTTTATGAAAAAGGGAATGTTCAGCCAGGATGGATTCGATTTCGGGGGAGTGGTTGACAACGGACGACAGGATGGTTTTATGCGGACGGAAGCGCGCCAGCAATCCACGGATCAGATCGGCCCCGTCATTGTCCATGACGGATACTTCCTGCAACTGGTCGTCGTGGAACAGGGCATACTTAAGCCGGGTATTCCCGAAATCAAGGCAAAGGGTGGTGACTGGATTCATATGGCTAATGGCAGTGGGTAGGGGTATTATTCAAAGTTGAATGGAAAGCCACCCAGGTTTTTGAAATGACCATTCAGTTTTACTTTTTCTTTCAACTTTTCCATTTCCGCAACGATAGGCATTACTTTCTGTAAATGCCGGCGCAGGTATTCCTGTCGCTGGATTTCTTTCATCAGTCCCAGGACCTCATATTCTTCTTCAAGGGACAGACCGGCATGGTGTGCCACGTCATAGCTTACGAGGGCTTCGGTATCAGACCGGAACGATTTGGTTACATTAAGCATCCGGTGCAGTTCGTGGATCGCTTCCACCACCTTGTTCATCAATTCCGGGTTTCCCTGTTGTTCATTGTCCAGATAATTGACGATGGCGCCGCCATACAGTTTGTCCGGAATGGTGGGGATCATTTCCAGGATGCGGAATACCTGTGTTCCCCGGGTACGGATGTCCATTTCTCCATTCTCGTATGTTTTTTCAATCGATTCTATCTGCACCAGTGTACCCAGTTCGGCAACCTTGTTGTTTATGACAGCCGGAATGCCAAAAGGTTTCCCGGCGGCATGACATTCATTGACCAATTGTTTGTACCGGGGTTCAAAAATGTGCAGGTTTAGCTGCTCGTCCGGGTATACCACCAGTGCCAGCGGGAAGATGGGAATGAAATTCGTCACGGTGTAATGTTACATATTTTTCCAGTCCGTTCATCGGGGCCGGCGAACAGGTACATTTATTATCTTCGGCCGGTATCAAGATACATCCATGACCAAACTTTCGGTGTCCATCCTCACCTTCAATGAAGAGAGAAATATAGGGCGATGTATTGAATCGGTCCAGGGTATCGCGGATGAAATCGTGGTACTGGATTCGTTTTCAACGGACCGTACCCGGGAGATCTGTGCGCACTATGGCGTGAGGTTTGTGGAGCAGGCTTTCCTGGGCGCCATTGAGCAACGGGACCTTTCGATGCGCGTGGCCACCTTTGATCATGTGCTTTGCCTCGATGCGGACGAAACGCCCAGTGCCGAACTTGCCGCTTCCATCCTGGCGGAAAAAGCCAAAGGATTTCCTTCTCCCGGGTATACCATGAACCGCCTGAGCCTGCTCTGTGATACATGGATCCATCACGGCACCTGGTACCCGGACCGGAAACTTCGCCTGGTGAAAAGGGACCTGGCCACGGTGGGGGTTATCAATCCGCATGAACGCCTGCAGCTGGCGGAGGGGCTCCGTCCGGTTAACCTGCAAGGGGACCTTTTGCATTATTCCATCCTGACCATTGACGAATACGTGGCGAAGGGCAATAAATACAGCACCATCGCCGCCAGGGCGATGTTTGACGTGGGGAAGCGTGCCGGCGTCTGGAACCTGCTCTGGAATCCCCTGCTGGCATTCCTGAAAACCTATGTGTTCAGGCTCGGGTTTCTCGATGGGTTTCACGGCTATGTCATTGCCCGGCAATCTGCTTACCAGACTTTTTTGAAATACGCCAAGCTTCGTCAGTTGGGCAGGTCCTGATCGGGCACCGCCTGCTCCTCCCGGGTCAAAAGAACGTACAGCCAGCAGCCCAGGAATGCATAAATGAATACCCCATACTGTGTTTCCAGTGCGATCTCATAGAGGAATCCGGCCACGGCGATGAGGTGGAAAGCGATCCAGGCAAAGGATCGTCGCAGCCCTCGCATGAAAAACGGAGCCATCACGGCGATCGAGAAAAGACAGAAGGCCACCAGGCCGCCTGCCGCCCCGTAGAGGATGAACTCATTGCTTGGCAGGAGGTATTCGTATCCTTTCAGCAGGGGAATATTTCGGGTATACCACTCCGTTATTTCCTGGCGGATATCCCCAAACCCGCAGCCCAGCAGGGGTTGGTCCTTCCATATCGCCTGGCCGGCTTTTACCGAGAGTACCCGGGGTGCATCAGAGAGCCCTTCGGTGTACGCACCGCGGGAGTAGTGCTGGAAATCCCACCGTACAAAGCGAAGCCTGTTGCGGAAGGTGGGCATTCCATTGCCGGTGGATGCCGGGCAAGCGCGATTAAGCACCCGGCATATCTATTTTGATTTTCATAAAGCATGGACAGAATTGGGCGAACCAAAAATTGACGTGCACCAAAGCCTGCGTGAGCAGCGCCATG
>JALOMP010000313.1 GCA_025455365.1 Chitinophagaceae bacterium
CCTGGTTCTTATCGCCCGAATGGAACACCCGCTTCAGTCTTTTTAGTTCAAGAACCAACGCCTGTCGTTTCGTATCCGTGGGTATGGCCGCAACGGTGTCTGCTTGGGTTTCAGTGCCGGGGACGCTTGATACCCGATCATTCCCACCGCAGGCTGTCAGCAGTGAAAAAGATACCGCCAACAGTGCATCGATCAGGCCCGCAAAAATCGATGAACGTTTATGCCTTGTTTTCATGTTAAGTCCGTAAAACACCGGAACTGTTTCCAACTCTTCGTATTTCACCTCCTACCTCTCATCCCGCATTCGCGGGATTTCGCTGCGCTCAACCTCCCACCTCTCCCCTCTCACCTAACTTCTCCTCTCCGTTTCATCAGTTCCCGCATCGTAGTCACAATGATCCCTTCTTTTTCCATGAACTTCTTCAAATCCGGGTTCATCATGGCGAGGTAATCGCCGTGACGGATCGGACCGGAATCAGAAATGGATGAAAAGACTTCCGTTGGCCTGATGCAATGCATGATCACGTAGGTAATACCCGGTTTTATGGATTTCAGGAGATCGATATAATACTGTGTCTTGTACTTGCGCAGGTTTTCTTCGGTGGGCTGGGCTCCGGCTGGCAGGTGCGGCGCGTAACTGTCGTTCGCCAGGTCGTCGATCACGGGCAGGCCTGCTGCCCAGAGCGCTTTCCCCACCATGCGTGCGGTCTGCATGTCGGCCGCGGTGGACTTCATCTGCCCGGCGATCAGGGTGTTGTGTCCTCCCGGGAACATGACCGGAATCTTATACTCCATGCCCAGTTTCACATATCGCTGTATGAATGCCGGCGTGGCAAAAAGGGTTCCCATGTGCGAATCCATATGGGTGGGGCGAAATCCCATGGCCAGCGCCCGTTCCACCTGGGCACGGATCTCTTTTTCCACCTCGTCCGCACTGGCATGCTTCGCCACGTCTTCCACAGAAGCCCACATGGCCCCTTCCGGATCTACCAGTCCGGGTACCGCCGGTTTGCCGGCCCGGGGGCCCCAGCGGTAATCCTTCCATTCTGAGGTGAGCGTCAGGTGCAGTCCCGCATCCGTTTCCGGGTGTTCTTTCAGGTAATGGACATAGCCAGGGACCCAGGGGCAGGGCATCATGACGCTGCAGGAGGACGCCGCGCCCTGCGTCATGGCTTCGACCGCACCCCGGTTCACATCAAGGCTCATGCCTACATCATCCACGTGCATGATGACCACTTTGGAACCCCTGGGGTACCCCAGCCTTTCGGCGTAAGTCGTGTCCTGTGCGTACGCAAAGGAAGTAACCAGGATAATCAGCAGGAAAAACGTTGCAATTTTCTTCATGGCATGGATGTGAACCATGAAAATACAGAAAGCGTCAGAAATAACTAAGCCACCAATGGCTATGGGTGCTTTTATAGGCATTGTATCGCCTGCACAACGGGTACAGCATGGCGATCGCCAGCGCCCAGGCGATATACACGCCCGGCAGCCCGAAACCCAAACCGGCCGGAAGGAAATTGAAAGGCAACCCGGGTGTTGTAATCTGGCCAGGCCCAAAACCCTTTACAAAAAACATCACCACCAGCATGGCATGGAGCAGGTACAGGTGGGCGATATAGAAAAACATGGGAACACGCCCGAACTGGTTGAAAAAATCGGTTACCCGGTTCCGGTAGCCCTCCAGCAGCGCAAGCGCGATGAGCGACGGCCCGATGATCATACTGACGTATTGCAGCGATGCAGGGTACTTGGTGGTATTGATAAACGACAAAAAAGTAAACCATGCGCCCCTTTCCTGGACGGCCCAGGGTGAGGGATCCCCGTACACGTTCGCGAAGCGCAAGAGAATGAACAATACCGTGATACCGATACCGGCCCGTATGAGTATCTTCCGGCGTTGGGCGGCATTGAAACCCGGCAGGTAAAGCCGTCCGAAACCGTATCCTAAGAACATCAGCCCGGTCCAGGGCAGGAAGGCGTAAACGACGATCAAACCCCTGGATGCGCTGAGCGGGTAATAATTAAAAGCGCCGTGCAGGGCCAGGTCCCAGAGAAAATTCCCCTTTGGAGGCTGGACAATCGCCTCGAAGTCCAGAACATTATGACCGAGAAGCAGGATAGCCCCCATGGCCATAATGACCGATACGGGAAGAGACACCACCAGGCCCAGCAAAACCATGCTGATACCGATCGCCCATATTACCTGGAGGAAGAACACATTGTAAAACGGGTTGAAAGACCAGGCCAGGGTAATGATGGCCACTTCAACGATGATCAGCCAGAGGCCGCGCTTGAGCAGGAATGACCTCAGTTCCGGAACGGTCTTCTTCCCCCGCATGAGAAAAGCGGAAATGCCTGACAGGAACAAAAAAGAAGGTGCACAGAAATGGGTGATCCAACGGGTGAAAAATAAAAGCGTGGAGGTGCTGGCCAGGTTCGTGGGATCCGCTGCAACATTGGCTGCGGAAGCAGGCGACATGTAAAAAAAATCCCGCGCATGATCGATGGCCATGATCACCATCACGATGCCCCTCAGGACGTCGATCGACTCGATACGCTGGCGAACTGTGGTGATAGCGCTGGCCATATGCTGAAATTACATGGAAGCGCCTCTGTGTTTGACGGCTTGCGCTTCATGGTTTGAATATATGCATTTCGGCACAATTGCCCATTCAACTTCTTTCTACGCCCGTCTCCCACTTCTCACTTCTTACTTCTCACTTCTCACTTCTCACTTCTCATTTCTCCCCCGCTCCCCTGAACTGGTGGTGGCTTTCCTTAAAGAGAACATTGAATGTAGTGAGCGATCCGTAGATACCCGTGAGATATTGTGTGAGGTCCACTTTCTCGCCGTCTTCCAGGTTTTTGGAGGCGTTGACTTTCTGCTCCATCAGCCGGAGCTTGTCGCGCACCATCACGATCTTGTGAAAGAAGGTCTCCAGCGGAATCTCTTTGCCCTGGAGTGTTTTATCGGCCGGCTGCAGGACCATCATCCCGTTATGCCATTTGTGAGACAGGGGCACCATTTCCACTTCATGGAGCCGCTGGTCAAGAACCCGCTCCAGCGCGGTTTCAATATCGGCCACGGTAATGGACGGACCACCCCCCTCCGCTTCCTGTTTCTCGATGATTTTGAGCCCTTCAAAGTCGCGCCCTATGGGCCTTGTTCCGTTTTGCGACTTGAACCAGGTGACATAACTCTCCGCGGTAAGGTCTACCACTACGCCCCTTCCGAAGTGCGGGTGCTCCACCCGTGAACCAATGCCCAGATTGCTTTCCATATATGTGGGTTGATACTGTTTGAACATGCAAATTAAACTAACTTGCCGCAATCAACCACGCATCCTTATGGCAAGCGGTAACATGTATTACAAGGACTATCTCCAACTAGACAAGATTATCGGCGCGCAACATCCGGCGAGTTTTGAAGCCGGCCGGCAACCGGCGCACGATGAAATGCTCTTCATCATCATTCACCAGGCATTCGAACTCTGGTTTAAGCAGATCCTCTTTGAACTGGACTATGTGCTGGAAATCTTCGGGAAAGAAAAAATCAATGATAACTCAGAGGATATGAACCTGGCACTCCACCGGCTCCGGCGCGTGGAACAGATCCTGGGACTGCTCAACCAGCAGGTAACCATCCTTGA
>JALOMP010000314.1 GCA_025455365.1 Chitinophagaceae bacterium
AGGTTCGCCAATAAATACTATAGCGGGATTACCGTGGGCATTGATTTTACCGCTCGCGATATCCAGAACGATCTCAAATCAAAAGGACTTCCCTGGGAAAAAGCCAAGGCTTGGGATAATTCTGCCGTCATCGGCAAATGGATCGATATTAAACCCGAGTTAAAAAAAGAAGATATCAATTTCTGCCTCTATAAGAACAAGGAACTGGTACAACAAGGTAATTCAGGTCAGATGATCTTCAATTTCGACCAGATCATCTCACACATTTCGAATTATTTTTCCCTCAACATCGGCGACCTTGTATTTACCGGCACACCGGCCGGGGTAGGAGAATGCGTAGTAGGCGATGATCTCGAAGGATTTATTGAGGATGAATCCATGTTCGAATTGTCTATCAAGTAAGCGTGGAATAGATCATTCGCAGTTTTCAGCATTCACTTTCTCCTCCTGATTAAAAATGCCTGCCCCGGATATACTTTTCCGTGCGTTCCGACACCTGTGCCTTGCCAGGCATATGGCTGATGTATACGAACAGAACCGGCAAATATGCAGATACGTGCACTCTACGTCGCGGGGGCATGAAGCTGTACAGCTTGCAGCTGCCTTCCTTCTGAACGAAAGGGATTTTGTGAGCCCTTATTACCGGGATGAAAGCTTGCTGTTGGGACTTGGCTTCCGGCCACTTGAGCTGATGTTGCAGCTGCTTGCCAGGAAAGATGATCCCTTTTCAGGTGGCCGGGAATACTACAGCCATCCCAGTTGGAAAGGTGCCGGTAAACCAACGATCATACACCAAAGCAGTGCTACGGGCATGCAGGCAATCCCCACGACCGGTATCGCCCATGGGCTCAAGATTCAGGCGGCCATGCAAAGCCGGAAAGGCCTGCCTGTTGACAGCGGGCGTGTGGTGCTTTGTTCCATTGGTGACGCCAGTCTGACCGAAGGGGAAGTCAGCGAAGCGCTGCAGGTGGCTGTTCTCCACAAACTCCCCGTTATCTATCTTGTGCAGGACAATCGTTGGGGTATCAGTGTCACTGCAGACGAAGCAAGGGCGATGGATGCCTGTGAATTTGCAGCCGGATTCCCGGGTCTGCAGCGGCTACGCATTAACGGGAGCGATTTTTCAGCCTGCTACGACCAACTCCGGCAGGTCTTCGATAATGTCCGTGAAGGGGGAGGGCCATGGATCGTCCAGGCTGATGTACCCCTGCTCGGTCATCATACCAGCGGTGTGCGAAGGGAGTTTTATCGGTCAGACGATGAGTGGCGTGATGCAGAACAGAGGGATCCCGGTCCCATACTTAGGCAGCAATTGATGGATGCCGGTTTTACGGAAGAACAACTCAGGCAGTTGGTGGCTGAAACACAGGTTGAAGTGAATACAGCTTTTGAAAAAGCGACCGCTGCGGATGAGCCCTCACCGGCTCAGATCAGTGAACATATTTACGCGTCCGCAGCCGTGATAGCGGAATCGGGTAATCGACATGGAGACGGCCGTTCGAAAATCATGATGGTGGATGCGGCCCTTTTTGCGATCCGTGAAATTATGGAGGACCATCCGGAAGCGGTACTCTATGGGCAGGATGTTGGCCGGCGGTTGGGAGGCGTTTTCCGCGAAGCCGCTACACTGGCTGAGCGTTTCGGAGACCACCGGGTATTCAACACAGCGATCCAGGAAGCATATATCATTGGTTCCACTGCCGGAATGTGCGCGACCGGCATCAAGCCAATCGTCGAAATCCAGTTTGCGGATTACATGTATCCCGGGCTGAACCAGTTGGTTAGCGAACTCTCAAAATCTTCCTACCTCACGATGGGAAAATTTCCCGTGCAGGCGCTCATCCGGGTTCCCATTGGCGCGTACGGCGGGGGAGGTCCTTATCACAGTGGGAGCATCGAATCCACCCTGTTGACCATCAAAGGAATCAAAGTGGTTTATCCCTCGAATGCGGCAGATATGAAAGGACTGATGAAGGCCGCTTTCCTGGATCCAAACCCGGTGGTGATGCTGGAACATAAGGGCTTGTACTGGAGTAAAGTGCCTGGGACGGAGGAAGCCCGGCGACCCGAGCCAGGTAGGGATTACATCATCCCGTTGGGCAAGGCACTCGTTGTGCGGGCGGCTGAACATACGTTTGTGGAACGCGGTGATTCCTGCTGCGTAATCACGTATGGCATGGGTGTCTATTGGGCACAGGCGGCAGCGGAAGCGTTTGCAGGGAGGGTGGAGATAGTAGATCTTCGGACACTGTACCCACTGGATGAAGAACTGGTGTTTGAGACAGTCCAAAAGCATGGACGTTGCCTGGTGCTCACGGAAGATACCCAGCGAAATTCATTCGCGGAGGCATTGGCCGGCAGGATATCCTCGGCATGTTTCCATTACCTGGATATGCCTGTGAAAGTGTTGGGTAGCCTGGATCTTCCGGCGGTTCCGATGAACACCATCCTTGAAAAAGAAATGCTGCCGTCTGTCGGGGCGATCCGTGAAATCATCCGGGAATTGCTGCACGACTAATTATTCAGGCGCAGATGGCTTCACCTACTTCCATCTTGTCTACAATTTTCCTCAATTTGCCGATATCCAGGTTTTTGAAATGCTTTGCCCTGAAGCGGATAACCTTTTCCCGGGTAAATTGGGCAAGGACCTTCGATACCTGTTCTTTCGTGGTGCCGGCCATATCAGCCATCTCCTGCCGGTCGATTTGAACCTTGATCCCCGAACCGCTTTCCTGGTAATTGTATATCTCGGCCAGGTGCAGGAGTACAAAAGCGATTTTTTCCCGCACGCTTTGGTGAGCAACGCCCAGCAATCTTGACTCTGCCAGGTTGATTTCCCGCAGGTAAGTCCTGTCCAGCTCGTTACGCATACCTTCACTTTTGCGCACCAGGTTACGGAAGAACTCAAGTTCAATGAAGCAAACCCGGCTGTCTTCAACCGCGGTGGCGCTGAAAGGCTGGGGTTCACCGTTAAGGATGGAACGATGTCCCATGGGTTGGCCGTGATTGGCCAGTTTTAGGATAAATGGCCGGCCTTTGGTTCCATTCAGTTCCTGTTTGACTACCCCCGCCTGGATGAAATGTACACCGCGTACGGGGTCGCCTTCGCGGAAAATAGTATCGCCCTTTCGGAACTGGAACTGGTGCTTGAAGGCCTGTACGGTGGCCAGGTGCTCTCTTTCACAGTGTTTCATCAGGAGGCAATCCCTGACGTTACAGGTGAGGCAATTGGGGTTGAGATTGATCATGACAGGAGCATTGGGGGGTGAACGTAATGGTTAACTACTAAAAAATAAGATTCTTGCAATTTTCGAGGGTGTATTGATTTGCATGTAAAGGTTTTGTATAAACTTTCGCCATGTAATGATTTTTACCCGTCTGCCGACTGATTTTCATCAGTTGCACCGGGTATTATCAGAATTAAAGTAATGGTCTACAAGCGAACACCCCCAAGCGGGGGTGTTTTTTTTTAGGGCGATTTTACCTATTTTTGCCGCCCAATGGCGGGGTAGCTCAGGCGGTTAGAGCGTTGGATTCATAACCCAAAGGTCTCGGGTTCAACTCCCGATCCCGCTACAAAAAAGGTCCAGATGGACCTTTTTTTTATGACATTTACGGTTTATATACTGTTTTCCGATCATTGCCTTAAGC
>JALOMP010000315.1 GCA_025455365.1 Chitinophagaceae bacterium
CAGACAGAATCTTTATTTAACGGAAAAGACCTCCATAACTGGACCATACATGGAACAGAGAAATGGTATGTTGAAAAAGGAGAACTGGTTTGCGAAAGCGGGCCAGACAAGCAGTATGGCTATCTATCGACGAACAAGCCGTACAAAAATTTTATCCTGACCCTCGAGTTCCGCCAGGAAGCCAATGGAAACAGCGGCGTCTTTTTCCGCTCTTCCATCGACGGGGTGAAGATCAGTGGCTGGCAGGTAGAGGTAGCGCCTCCCGGCAGCAATTCCGGTGGCGTATATGAGTCCTATGGCAGGGGCTGGCTGATCAAACCAAGGGCTGAGGATGAACAATGGTTAAAAATGGGCGAATGGAATACAATGAAAATCATGGTAAAGGGCGATGAGGTTACCACCTGGCTTAACGGTCATCAAATGATTTACCTGAAAGATGAAAAAATCGGTAAGGGTGAAGGGTTTATCGCCCTCCAGATTCACGATGGCGGGGGTATCAAAGTCCGATGGAGAAATATCAGGCTGGAGAAACTGTGACTTGTCAGTTGCCCGGCTATCGCCCTTATGTAAAAAAATAGTGGCGGCCCCATGGATACTATGCTCCAGTGCCGCCACCATTATCGCAACAGGATTTTTAGTGTTGGACGATCAGTTTAGATGTGAAAATCTCCCGGCCAAGGGCCATTCTCACCGCATAAACGCCGTTTGGCAGCCGGCCCAGACCATCGATGTTAATTGTATTCAGGCCTTTCTGTATAGCGGTGTTAAATGACTTAAGTACCCTTCCACCAACATCATGGATACGGATTTCCATGACGTTGTCGCTGTTGGATGTAACCTGCAGGGTAGCTACATCCCGTGCGGGGTTCGGGAAAACCTGGGCAAAGGATTGGAATTCCCCTATGTTGGCAATGCGCACGATTTTGCTATACCCTCCCGCACCATTGACCCCTACTACTTTGAGACGGTAATAGATGGCAGGTATATTCAGGTGGCTTATTTTGTCAGCAAATTTAAATATACCATCACGGGTCTCCCCGGGGTTAACATTAATGCGACCAATCGAAACAAATGACTTTCCGTCAAGACTTCTTTCCACGTCAAAATACCTGACAGCCAGCGGATCCTGAACGGTCCATTCAAGCCGGGACAGCTCCCCGTCAACTAAACCAGAAAAGGTCTTGAGGTTAACGTCGAGCAATGAGCAAAGTGGATCATATGTTATCAGCACCGTGTCTTGTGCAAATGCCGGGCAACCCGCCTGCAAGCGTTGTGTAACGATGTAAGTACCGGGCAGGTCAACGAAAATTGATGGGCCTGTAGCAGCACTGATGATATTCCCATCAGTCGTAGACCACTCGTACACGGAAGTGGACACCGGGTTGGTGACTTGTAGATTGCTAACCGTATATGACCCGCAAAACAGGGGAATATCTGCTGCGGCCTGTGCACGCGGCGCGAGGAAGAAGTCAAATGGGCCAACAAAGTCTTTCAGTTCGGCCGTAAATGAGGTAGACGCACGGGTCTTTACCAGGACCCGCCGGAAAGGCATCCCGCAGGCACTGCCACCCAGCAGTTGTACCGGATCCAGACCCAGTTTGGTAAGGTTAACGGAAAACTCCATGAATTGGCGAGCGGAGTAATTGGCAGGCATGGAATTATTGCCAAGAACTACACCAAAGGGACCAGGCCAGGTGTTGTTACTGCTTTGAAGACCCGTATAAAACGCGCCAGCGGTTTTAGGGGCGATACTGGCATATCCGAACTGCGCGCCGTTATTGGCTCCATCAAAAAGTCCGCTCCAGTTGAAAGTAGCCGGAGTCATGGAAAGGGAAGCTTTATCTATCCAAATCCGCGCCTGAACCAGCGTCAGTGATGAGCTGCTGTATTCCGCGGTGAATATGATATCCCCGGGCTGCGTTACATTGCCGGAGGCATCAAATTTCCACGAGGTATGACCCGCATCAGGACCGTAGCCGTAAAATTGCCTCGATGTGCGGTCGTAGTAAATATCGGACTGGTACATCTCAAAATCGAAATAGCGGTTACCCGTCGTATTTTCGATAGATACACCGCCCATCATCCAGAGGGAATCCGTACTGCCAGGTCCGGCCCGGCGGACATGAACCATCATATCCAGAATATCATTCTTATCCGGGATCGACTGGGAAACAGGGCATGACCAATCAACCGGGCTCATACCATTCTTGTTGGAGCCGGACGCAAATATGGTGGAATCATCGCCGTGATAATCTCTGGTGAACACGGCATCGATAAGCATTCGGTTGTTTACCACCGAAAACGCCGGGAAGCGCATGGTTCGGAAAAAAGGAAGCTTCCTGAAATTGGGATCCGTGGCATAACGGGCCATGATGGACGCCGCACCCGTGGTATCAATGATGAAATTTCCTGTTCCCGCCGTACCGTTATTGAACCAGTCGTCATTCCCTGATTGTACAAAACCATTGAAGAAATTCGCCCGAAGGTCCGCATCCACCCCAAATCCCGCCCGGATCACCGGTGTCGTTATCTGTGCCTGCAAAACCAGGATACAGGATGAAAAAAAGAGAAGGAGTATAGTTTTTTTCATGAGGATAGGATTTAATCTGAACGAATCCGACGGTGATATATTGAACCGGGAGGAAAAGATACCGGCACAGGATACACTCCTGTACCGGTATCGACACCTATTTCCGGCTTACTATACGCACGCTCTCAACGGCAGACTCGATTATGGAGCCATCGTTGTTAAATGCAACAATCCGGTAATGGATTACACCAGGATACACATCCTTGTCGCTATAACGGCAACGGGAACTGCTGTTTCCTGGCATATCATAGATGGTTTCAAAGAATTCACCATCATACGATCGCTGGATACCGTAATAAGCCACTTCAGACGGCATTGCAACGGTCCAAGAAAGGGACACGCCTTTTCCCTGCCGGTGCGCCATAAACATGCCAAATGCATTATTGGCACGATTTTTTAAGGTGACTAACGGCGAAGGTGAGGAAGGCTGAACGGGGTGTGCCTGGATAGTACCCCCTACAAGTAAGGCAAAAAGAAAAACAGACATTGTTTTTGCTTTCATAAGGATAGATTTTACGTAAATCTAAAAGTCCAATTTCCGATTTGCAAGTAAACGGGCATATATTTCCTTAAATGCCTGTATGCAACGTATTTAAACCCGGAAATACTACGCGGGAACTATGGTGAATTCCCATAAACTTCGGCCATGCATCTTCTTTAAACTTGCAAGAACCTCATTACGATGCAACTATGCCTTTGCGCAGTTCATAAACTGTACACGGTTGGTAATCACGTAAAATGTTTCTCCCCCCTATCGGTTCCAGTTATGGCCAAAAACAATATACCAGCCCCAACTGTCAGGACCCATGGCGATGTCAACACCCGTTCGGATGCCAAAGGAACGTGCAACCAGGTAACGGAATCCTCCCCCGACATTATAAACCTGCTGCTGTTCATTGAAGATATTGTCTTCCGTAAACGTTTTCCCGTATCCGGCAAAGCCTACCAGGCTCCATCGCAGGTTTAGGTCGAAGCGTTGTTCTGTCTCCGCCATGAGTACGGCCTGGCCCTGGTACCGTGCGAATGGTATGCCGCGGAGTATGATTCCC
>JALOMP010000316.1 GCA_025455365.1 Chitinophagaceae bacterium
TGCGCTGGTAAAAACTCAACCCGCCGTATATTTTGTAAGGAATATTTCTTTTACGCAGGGCTTCCTCAAATATCCTCGACTGCGCATTGGTGCGGTACAAAATGGCATAATCGGAGTTTTTGTAAATCTAAAGGTTTATGGTCAGACCTGCGGTGCGCTCAAAAGGTTGCATCAGGCATTTTCCGCTGGTGTAAAAACGTCCCGGTGCATGGTTGCCAGCAGGCGGTGCAGCTGTTCCATGCTTTCAACATCGTCTATGACCAGCATGAAATTCTTACCCACCTGCTTCAGTTTTCCTTTGTTGGTGCGTGTCTGTATGAACTGCAGGATCCCCTGGAAAACCGGCGATTCGAAATATGGCGAATCCGGGTTATTCACAAAATAACAGCGAAGGGTATCCTGCTTGAGCGTCATCCGTTCAAATCCGAGTTGCACGGCCAGCTTGCGGCAACGGACCGTGGTAAACAGGTCCTCCACCAGCGGCGGGATGGGACCGAAACGATCGGCCAGTTCTTCGTGGAAGCGCACCAGTTCATCCTCATCCTTGCAGTTGTCCAGGCGATAATACAGCGCAAGGCGTTCGGTAATGCTCTCTACATAGCTGTCCGGTATCAGGATTTCAAGGTCCGTATCGATGGTGCAGTCCTGGACGAAGTCGTCTTCGCGACTGATCTCTTCTTTGAAGACCTCCCTGAATTCCGTTCGTTTCAATTCCCGGATGGCTTCGTCCAGGATTTTCTGGTACATCTCGAAACCAATTTCTACCATAAAACCGCTTTGCTCCCCGCCCAACATATTACCGGCACCCCGGATATCCAGGTCGCGCATGGCAATCTGGAAACCGCTGCCCAGCTCGCTATGCTGCTCAAGTGTCTGCAGGCGTTTACGGGAATCAGCCGGGAGCGTACTCATCGGCGGAGCCAGCAGGTAACAAAAAGCTTTACGGTTGCTTCGCCCTACCCTGCCGCGCAGCTGGTGCAGGTCGCTCAGGCCAAACTGGTGTGCATTATTGACGATAATGGTATTCACGTTGGGGATATCCACGCCGCTTTCCACGATATTGGTACACACAAGCACATCGTATTTCCGGTCGATGAAATCAAGAATCCTTTCCTCCAGTTCATGGCCTTCGAGCTGGCCATGCGCGAATCCCACGGTAATATCCGGGCAGATCCCGCGAATCAATGACGCCATCTCACTGAGTCCCTGGATCCGGTTATGAATGAAAAATACCTGTCCGCCCCTTTCAGTTTCAAAATAGATGGCATCCCGGATGAAGTCTTCGTTAAAAACCTGCACTTCCGTCTGGATGGGCTGACGGTTCGGAGGCGGCGTGTTGATGATGCTCAGGTCTCGGGCACCCATGAGGCTGAATTGCAGGGTTCTTGGGATAGGTGTTGCCGTTAGTGTCAGGCAGTCCACTTCGGTTTTGAGTGTCTTGATTTTCTCCTTATGTCCCACCCCGAATTTCTGTTCTTCATCGATCACCAGCAGGCCCAGGTCCTTGAATTTGACATCTTTCGCCAGCAGGGCGTGCGTACCGATGATGATATCCACTTTCCCTTCCTGCAGTTTCTGCAGGGTTTCCTTTTTCTCCTTCGCGGATTTGAAGCGGTTGACGTAGTCTACCGTTACCGGAAAATCACGAAGCCTTTCTCGGAAAGTCTTATAGTGCTGGAAAGCCAGGATGGTTGTTGGCACCAGAATCGCTGCCTGACGGCCATCCACGCAGGACTTGAATGCCGCGCGCACGGCCACTTCTGTCTTACCGAACCCCACGTCTCCGCAGACCAGCCGGTCCATGGGATGCGGGTTCTCCATATCCTTCTTGACGTCGGCGGTTGCCTTACTTTGATCTGGCGTGTCTTCGTAGAGGAAAGACGCTTCCAGTTCCGTTTGCATGTAGTTGTCCGGTGAATGCGCGAATCCAGGTTGGGCTTTACGCTGCGCATAGAGCTTGATGAGATCAAAGGCAACCTGTTTGACGCGTACCTTGGTTTTCTCCTTCAGCTTCTGCCATACATCACTGCCGATCTTGTTGATCTTCGGCACATGGCCTTCCTTGCCGGTGTACTTTGAAATCTTGTGCAGGGAGCTGATGTTGACGTAGAGGATATCATTGTCTTTATACAGGATCCGGACGGCTTCCTGCGTCTTACCGCCCACGTCAATTTTCTGCAATCCGCTGTACACGCCCACGCCATGATCCATGTGCACCACGAAATCGCCGGGCTGCAACTCACGCAACGCACGAATGGTAAGTGCCTTGCTTTTGTTATATGCCTGCTTGACCTTGTACTTGTGGTAACGCTGGAATACCTGGTGGTCCGTATAGCAGATGATGCCCAGGGTTTCGTCGATAAATCCTTCATGGATCGCCACCGGTACCGGCACAAAATGGATCTCGGCCTGGAGGTCTGAGAATATACTGTGCAGACGTTCCAGCTGCCGGGGATTCTCCGCAAAAATGTAGATGGCGAACTTCCGCGCCTCCCATGTTTTCAGGTCGCGGATCAGCAGCTCAAACTGGCGATTAAACGCGGGCTGCGACTTTGTTTGAAAATCTTCCGTGCGGTCCGTCTGGCCCAGTCCCGCCGTATAGCCGAAAGACACCCGGTGGAACGCATGCAGCCCGGATTCCAGGGCTTCGGGAACAACAAAATCCTCTGCCCGGGCTTCCTGTATCATCGGTTCCTCTTCCGTGGACTGGACAGGCTGTTCCTGCTGTAGCCGAAACCAGGCATCTATATCATCCTGCTGGTTGATCCAGCGTTCCCGTAGAAGATCCCCGTCCCGGTACCAGGCAACCGTATTCCCAGGCAGGGCCTGCAACAGGGAAATCTTCTCGGCATCTTCGAATTTGGTATCGATATGTGGGATGATGCTAACCTGCAGCAATTTACGTTCGCTGAGCTGGGTTTCGGGATCGAAGATGCGGATCGAATCCACTTCGTTGCCGAACAATTCAATCCGGTATGGCTTTTCATTGCCGAAGGAATAGATGTCCAGGATCCCGCCCCGCACGGCGAACTGACCCGGCTCATACACGAAATCCGTTCTTTCAAACCCGTACCCCACCAGCTTCTCGTATATGCTGTCCGGGTCAAGGGTGTCATTGGTCCGGATAAAAATGATGTTGCGGGCAAGCTGATCCGGCAGAACCACTTTTTCTGCCAGCGCTTCCGGGTACGAGACGATGATTTTCTTATTGCCTGGCTGGGACAGCCGCGTCAATGCCTCCGTACGCAACATCACATGACTGCTGTTCAGAATCCTAAAATTCTTTTTGTTTTTGAAGGACGACGGGAAATAAAACAGGTCGATGGGCTGCACCAGGCTTTCCACGGTATTGTGGAAATATGCGGCCTCTTCTGCGTCCGGAAGAATAACAAGATGGTTAAGTCCGGCCGCCGACGGATGCCGGTACAGGGCCGAAAGCACGAACGCGGGGGAACTGCCATGCAGGTTCCTGAGTTCCAGGTGCCGGGGCTGGGGCAACAGGAGGTCATCCGCTATCCTGTTGACGCGGGGATCTTCCATGTACTTTTCCAGCAAGGCCTGCAGGTTCATACGCTCAAATCGGCCAATATCCCGGCTCGCAGGGTG
>JALOMP010000317.1 GCA_025455365.1 Chitinophagaceae bacterium
CACGCTCATGCTGGCCGAGGGATTGAATGTCTTTCGCCTGAAGACTCCCCCCTCCCTCATCGGAAAAACCCTGAACCAGTCCAGGATCCGGGAGTTGACGAATTGTTCGGTACTGGCCATAAAAAAAGACGGGGTCCTGGACAGTAAAAAAGGAAAAGGGGGCGGTTATTTCCTGAAACTGCCGCCATCAAAGATTCCCCTTGCACGGATCATCCGCAAGATTGACGGCCCCATCGCCATGCTGCCTTGTGTCAGCCTGTATTTCTACGAGCGATGCAAGGATTGCGATGAACAAAACTGCGGCTTGCACGACGTGATGATCCTGGTGCGCGACGCTAACCTGAAAATCCTGGAGAAAAAAACAGTGGCCGACCTGACAAAAAAGGAATAAAAGTAGTAATTGAATTAGCCATCATGATCGCCCTGTAAGCAGTCCCCCTACTTCCCATTCATTGGCTGCAGCAGGTAGAATCCGTATGGCTCGATGACCAGGTATTCATGGTCCGGCCCCATGGTTACTTCCTTCTTACGCCAGTGGTCCCACATCTTCACGGGTAACTGTCCAAATTGCTTGAAGGCATACCAGGTGAGGAATGCCTCTTCCGCACAAAAATTGAATACACAGAAAAGTCGTTCATTTTCAAATGTCCGTACATACCCCGCTACATGGATATTGTGAACCGGCATCCACAGCAGGTTCTTATAATCTGCCAGCAGATCCAGGGATTTACGTATCCTGATCAGGTCCTGGGTTGCGGAAAAAATCCGCTGCACCTCCGTGTCCTTCGTTTTCCGCTTGTCCATCCGCTGCCAGTCGATGACCGGCCGGTGCATCCACCGGTTGTCATAACTTTTTCCCGGGTCATCGAGATAGGTATAGTCGTTGGTGGTTGCGGCTTCATCGCCGTAAAAGAGCATGGGTATCCCGCCCAGGAAAAAGCTGTGCGCCTGCATCAGGATGATTTTCCGGATAGACAGGGCGATGTCTTTCTGGTCGCCCGATAGCAGGGCCTTCTCCAGTCCGCAGAGGGACGCCAAGGAACCGCTGATGCGCGCGTCGTTGGTTTTTGGATTCACGGAAAACAACGCGCCGCTGGCTGGTGATCCGGGATGGTTCCCGGAGTAGTAATCCTTGATATACGTACGGTGAGCAAACGGTTCGTAGCCGGCCTGCTGGATCATATAGTCTTCGTATCCGAGCCCGATATCATCGTGGCACCGCGTATAGGTGATCCATGATGTACCGTACGGTTTCTGCAGGATTTCGTGTTGCGCGGCCATCATCACCCGGATATCGCCTGTTGCCAGGGTATCCCATTGCAGGGCCATATGGGTTGCATTGTATGCGAAATCACATTCCCTGGCAGTGAAATTCCCTGTTCCGAAATACTTCATGATCTCCTTGGGAGCCACGATAGCCTCGCCCAGCAGCGCCATGCCGGGTGTGGCTACCACTACGCACTGCTTGATCAGGCGTAAGATGGCGTGTGCTTCGGGGAGATTCTGGCAGGAAGTGCCCAGTTGTTTCCAGATAAACGCGGGAGCATCGATACGGAGGATGTCCACACCCAGGTTGGCATAAAAGAAAATATTATCCAGCATGTCCACCAAAACGCCTGGGTTGGTATAGTTCAGGTCCCATTGATAACTGTGGAAAACCGTCATGACCCATTGACCGCAATCTTTATCGTAGGTAAAACTGCCTGGTGAGCTCTCCGGGAAAATTTCCGGCATATGCCGGTCATAGGCATCCGGCAGCGTCCGGTCAGGGAACATGTAGTAATAATCCTGGTAATCCTTGTTGCCCGACTTTGCTTTCCTGGCCCATTCATGGTGATGGGATGTGTGGTTCAGGACGATGTCCAGCATGAGATACATATCGCGCGACATCATTTCTTCCTGGAGCGACTGCAAATCCTCCAGTGATCCGAAACGCGGATCCACCTTCCTGAAATCTGATACCGCATAACCTCCATCACTCTCCCCTTCCGGGCTTTCAAAAATCGGCATCAGGTGCAGGAAATTCACGCCCAGTTCATCCAGGTAATCCAGTTTGCCTTTCATGGCGCGGAGGTCGCCGGCAAAGCGATCCACATAGAGGCTCATCCCCGTAATCCGGTTGCTGAGGAACCAATGGCCGATGTCCATTTTGGCATCATCGCGTGTGCGCAAGCCGGCCGGCCTTTGTTTATGCGCCCGGATCATCGTCCGGATGAGCTGGCCGAACTGTGCATCCCCCGACGGGTGGTGTCCGTACAGCGACCCGTATAATTCGCGGATGACAGCCGCGTTCGCAATGAGCCTTGTATGAAAGGGGCTGTCATTTCCCGCGGTATCCAGGTTCTCCTCCCGGACAATCTGCTCAATCTGTTGATGTAGTGAATGGTCGTACACAGTATGTTGTCTTAGTCAAAAATCTGGTTATTCAGGTGCCGGAATGCTTCCATCGCACCGAGGTAGGCACAAGTGCGTGCGCCTGCTTTGTTGGCATTGGCCGCCATCCGGATCCATTGTTCCATGTCCATCGTCCGGATATCCGCTTTGGGAAGCAGGCTTAACTGGTACAACATCGCCCCTACAAACGCGTCGCCGGCACCGGTGGTATCCACTGGCTGGATGGGTATGCTCGGCACCATGGCCCTCTGCGATCCCTTTCCCAACAGGGTGCCATCCTTGCCCAGGGTGACCGCAAAAAAAGCAGGCGAACGCTCGCCCAGCACATGGGCGGCCGCTTCAAGAGTATCCGTTCCCGTTAGCAGCATGGCTTCCTCATCGCTCACTTTGAAGAAATCGGCCTGTTCGAGGAAATGCCAGCTCTGGTGGATAAAGGACTCTTTATGCCTGCCAAACAGCAATTGCCTGTAGTTGGGGTCAAAACTGACGAAACCCCCGTCATTTTTGGCTCGCAGCAATATCTCGCGGTAGGTGCCCTGCAGGGGGCCGGGCAGGAATGCCGTGGCGGAACCAAAGTGGAAGATATCATAATTGCGGGTATCCATTTGGGTGATATCGTCCAGCGACAGTTCACCGTCGGCTCCCCGATTGAAGTAGAAGTCCCTTTCCCCGTTTTCCATGAGCGATACAAAAGCCAGGGTGGTGAAATGAACCCGGTCCATAATCAGCCACCGGGTGTCCACGCCGAAGGAATCCATCGTGTCTTTCAGGTGCTGCCCGAATGGATCCTTTCCCACGCAGGCTGCCAGGGAAACCTTGCCCCCCAGCGCGGCAATGGCTGCGGCCACGTTGGTTGGCGCGCCGCCGGCCTTCTTCTGGAAGTGCAGCCCCTCGGATAACGTCTGGCCCTTGTCCGTGCAGATCATGTCTATCAGGGCTTCGCCGATACAGAGTATGTTGAGCATAGTTGTTGGTTGACGGTTGTTGATTCCTGGTTCGTGGTTCATGGTTCATGGTTCATCGTTCATGGTTCATGGTTCATCGTTCATGGTTCATCGTTCGTGGTTGAGAGTTTTAAGTTGGTAGCACATGGCTCCTGGCTTCAACCTGGCCACTTCCTGCCCCCTACCCCCTACCTCCTACCTCCTACCTCCT
>JALOMP010000318.1 GCA_025455365.1 Chitinophagaceae bacterium
CCATGCCCAGCGCGCCACGGCCGAGGTTTTCCCAGTTCATTCCCATAGGGGCGAAAGATAATACTTTCTCAAATCCGATGGATGGCGCCTGGATTATTCATATATGGCACAAATAAATATGACTTATTTACAAGTGCTTATGCAATTTTGTCAACTCAAACATCGTATTTAGTGGCATAACCTATGTTTTATGAAATGTACCGTACTCTTTATCGCCCTTGCTTTGTTCCTGTTTTCCTGCTCGAAAGATGAAAACCCGGTTACCCCAGCGGACCCCAATGCGTCGCTGAAAGAGGGACTGGTGGCCTATTATCCTTTTAACGGGAATGCCAATGACGAAAGTGGCAATAACCTCCATGGCAGTATTGTGGGTTCGGTTACGTTTTCGGATAATCGCTATTTTGAAGGTGGAAAAGCTGCTTTCTTCCCCGGAGCAGCCAATTACATAAATGTTCCTGACAATTCGAAGTTGCAGTTAAAAGAGAAGATGTCCATATACGTCGAGTTCTTACCGCTGGAAGAGTCGGCCGCAATGCTGGTAGGGAAACGGAATTATGGAACCGGGCAACAGGCCTGGGGACTGAGTATTAATTACAACACCCCTGCTCAGTTTTCTGTCATCAAAGAAGGCAGGTGCAGCGATAACAATAGTACCAGCGACTGGTCGTATGGATTTTCTGACAATTCGGAAACTGTAAAGATTGGATGTTGGAATTACCTGGTGGCTGTTTTTGATGGCGGGACGCAAACCATCTACCTCAATGGTAAAAGGGTATTGAACCAGCCCGGCAGCGGTTTCACTCAAATGGCGGGCTGTACCGGAACGGATATCCGCTTCGGTACCTGGTGGAGTGGAGACCAGGTTTCCTTTAGGGGCAAACTCGATGAGATACGGATTTATAACCGTGTTCTTTCTGATTCTGAAATCCGTCGCCTGTACAAATTCGACGGTACGGGAAGCTAGTATTCTCCTGGTTGGAATTTTGATGTGCCAGACTATCTCACACGCATCCAAATGGAACGAAGCGCGGCATTCATGTCTTCGGAAATCCTGAAATAAAAAATTCCTCCCGCGAATAATATCGTGAACAGCCCGGACCGGATGATTACATCCATGTATAGGTTGCCCGAACCCGGTATTAAATAAACGGGGAAAAAGACAGCCGCACCTAAAAGTAATGCCTTCAGGTTGTGGCCAGTAAAAGGCTGGAGCTTGAATAATTTCCAAAGAAAGGTAAACCGGAGCGCGTTAAAAAGGATGATGGCGATGAGCCCGCCCCAGGCAGGTCCCATCACGCCGATCCTGACTGTTAGCAGGTAGTTCAACAGGATCGATACCCCTACAAAAAGCAGGTTGGTGAGCAGGTCCACCTTCCAGTATTTGGAGAGCACGAGGATCTGCGAATTCAGGCCGGTACCAAGATCAATCAAACGCGCGAAACCCAGCACCAGGAGTAGGTAGGGGACCGGTGCATAGGTTGGCCCCAGGAATTCCACCAGGCTCTTGGCATTGAGCAACAACAGGCCCAGGATGCCGATGGCGGCAATCAGCAGGTTCAAGGCTGTCTTGCGATACAATCGCCCGATTTTTTCCATGTCCTTTTCCTTCCAGGCAACCGAAATCTGTGCCGTGGCCGCGGAGATCAGGCTGCGTTGCGGCACGTCCATCAAGGTTACGAGGTAGGTGGCGATCACGAAGACGGCCGTATCTACCAGGCCGCCGGGCGACTGTGACGCGATGATGATGGTATCGTTGGTTTTGGCCAGGATATTCAGCATCGCGCTGAGGAAAAAGGAAAGCCCGAACACCAGCATGCGCGGCCAGAGTCGCCGGGTCACGGAACTGATCCGGAAATGCAGGGGCAATTCGCCTTTCTTTATGAAGTACAGGAAGAGGACCAGGGCAAGCAACCCGTATATCAGGGCATACAGATTCACAAATACATCGAAACTGCGGATGACGCCGAAAATGAAGAGGGCGATCAGGATCGTGGTGATCAGCCGGGATAGAAACTCCTTCAGGAAATTGCTGAGGACTGTCCGGTGAAGGCTCCAGGCATAGGCTTCCATCAGGCTGAAAAAAGCCATCGTGATGGTGAAGGGGTACACCAGGTAGAAGAAGTCGACAAAAAGTGGTGATCGCCCGCCGAACTTACGCAGCAGGAAGGGTTCCATCAGTGGTACAACCAGGATAAATGCCAGGCACCCCACCACGCAGGCCACCAGGGTGATGGCGGGCAGGTCGTTTTTGGCACGGGGCAGGTAATGCTGGTAAAACGGGAAAAATTTGAAGGTGATGTTCAGGCTGCCCAGGGTGCAGGCCGTAGAAAAGAGGATGGCCACGTCCAGCAGCAGCCGCGTCAGACCGAACTGTTCCGTGGAAAAATATCGCTGGTCCGGGAACAGCCATAAGATGTTGATCGCCCCGATGATAAATCCTGCATAAATGAACAAGGAGGAATAAATACTTTGCTTCCGGATGGAACTCATGCAGCGGGGTTAATGGGCTAAAAATAATCGATTATCCGCGGACCGCCTTCAAATCTTCATATCCGAAGCCAGTCGGGCGGGACGAGGTCCTTGGTTTCGTTGCGTGTGGTGGCAAACCACTGCCGCGGCGCGATGACGGTCTTGCCCGGTAGCGGGTTGAGCCAGGCCGCCCACCAGCTGAAACTGCTGTTGGCGATGACATGGTGCCTGCAATGCTGCATGAGGTGGAAGTCTTCCAGTGCGGTTTCAGTCAGCAGGCCGGTGACAAATTCATGTGGCAGGTCCGTATGGATGTTTTTTTCAACCCATGCGATATCATCCGAGAAAAAAAGCAACCGGGCGTCCGGGTAACGATCGCCCATGCGCTTCAGGGCATCATTGTAGTAAGTGGCGGGAAGCAGGCCGTGGTAGGCCAGCGCCTCGGGTGTTTTATAGTCGCCGCGCCGGATATGTACGGAAATCGTTTCGCTGTTTCGCAGGGAATCGGCGAGGTCCTTTACCCGGGTGATATGCTCCTCACGGAGGCGGAATTCCATACGGATGAAATCCTGGGCCGGTTCGAAGTATTTCCAGCTTTGCCAGTAGCCCTTCAGGTAGATGCCGTCAACCGCTTCCGTAAAATGGGGATCGTATCCGAAGCCGGGCTGTTTGTACACGGGCCGCCGGTATGCGGGGCGAAGCCTGTACAAGGCACGCCGCATGGCCGGGAGGGTTGTAAAGGGAGCCGTTTCTTCGGGTGTGGCTAAACGGTAGTTCGTATGGAACTTATCCAGCTCAAACTGGCGCATCCCCGCTTCACCGTAAGCGGACAGGTCAAGAGCCAGTCCGGTTCCCAGCCTCCGTGCAAGGCTTGCACCGGCCGCGTACTGGAACAGCTGGTTCCCGAGTCCCCCGGTGACGCGTGTGATGATCATTTTTTTTGGGCGATCAGGTGAATGCCATATGCGAGCAGTTCCGAGGAACCTTTGTCTGCCCGTGATAACCGCTGCAAGGTGTACAGCACGCCATGCATGATAATTTTTTCAAACACATTCACTCT
>JALOMP010000319.1 GCA_025455365.1 Chitinophagaceae bacterium
GAATGGGAAGCTTGCGGCTCATGCGGTTGGTCTTTTTCAGGTAAGGGGTTGCAGTTTGCTTTTTTCAATCTGCGCCACCAGTTTGTATCCCAGGCTTTCGATCACTACCTCGGCCGTATGGTGAAGTACGCGACGCACCGTAGCTTCCTTGTCCATGAGTACCCCGGACCGGATCAGTACCCGGTCGTCCGGACGCAGTTCCAGGGATTCCAGCCTGACATGCTCGTGTTCATCCAGGAAACGGCGGATATCTTCAATTTCCCGGTCGCGCACTACGGCTGGTTTTCCCTGCCAGTAGACATAATTGAGCACCCCGTCCACCATGCGAACACTGGTTTGCGCAGATACGGGAATATGCACGAAGACATAGGATTTGAACAACGGTTCCTCCACCAGTTTCACGCGGTCGCTCCACTGCTTGCGTACCTTGTTAAGGGGGCAATAGGATTCGATGCCCCGCTCAGCGCATCGGGCATGAACCTTTTTCTCCCAGCGGGGTTTTGTATAAACGGCGAACCAGCGTTTTTCCTCCTGCATCATTCCGGGTATAGCTTCGCCACCTCAGTCCCAGGACAATTTTTCCCGGAACAGGCCAGCGGTTTGTTTCCTGCAATTAAATAGCCCTTCACCATGCCTATGGTATTTACCTTCGGTTTGCCTTAAATCAGGTTATGGATGGAAAATCTGCAATTGGCGGTATAATGGGTCAGGCGCTGTATTGCGGACAAAAATAACGCATTATGCATTTCCCCCTTTGCTGATCTTTATATACAGCTTGTGGATATCAGTCGATTCTACGAACCGTATCCCCATCCAGCCTGTATTCCTTTTGTTCGGCGGCGCACCATGTTTTTCCATCGGCATCAAAGAGCAATTTCTCTCCCGTTTCACTGATCCATCCGATTCGCCTGCCCGGGTTTCCGGCCATCATCGCGTACGCGGGAACGTTACGGATAATCACGGCACCGGCGCCGATGAGCGCATAGGCACCAATATCCACACCGCACACGATGGTGGCGTTGGCCCCAACCGTACAACCCTTCCGAAGAAAAGTGGGTTTGAACTCGTGCTTGCGCTCTACGAAACTCCTTGGATTGGTGACGTTGGTGAAGACCATGGAAGGCCCCAGGAAGACATCGTCTTCCACCCGCACCCCATTGTACAGGGATACGTTGTTCTGGATTTTGACACCCCGGCCAATTTCGACGTTGTTGTCTACAAAAACATTCTGGCCAAGATTGCAGTGATCTCCGATGACGGCTCCGGGCATGATATGACAGAAATGCCAGATTTTGGTGCCATGCCCGATACGCGCACCACTGTCCACCGCGCTGGACGGGTGGACATAGAAGTCATTTTCCATGGTCTTTGGATCAGTTGGTTTTAAAAGCACGGGTATAACGCCCAAATTACTACTTTTAGTGTATAAACCCCTGAAAATGAGCGAAACTAATCCCAGATGAGGGTTGAGAATTGCATGGGGAAACCGGGAATATGCCGGAAAGGCCCTCAGTATGTTTTCCCGTTCATTTCAATCGATTCGGCTTCGCGGATTCTTTGTTGTACGAAAGCCTCATCCCGAACATACATGGTGTTATGATGTCCAAAACTGTCAATTTTTGACAGTTCCCGTTTCAAGGGCTCGTACACATAGGGCCTGAAGCCAAAGGACAGGAGCTCCTCGTGTATCGACTGGTCGCTGAACCCAAAATTGCTCCCCAGGCCGTTCAGTTCAATGATGATGGCTTTCAGGGAGGGGTTCGCCAGGGTCTTTTTAGCCCCCTGGATGACATGGTACTCGTATCCTTCCACGTCCACCTTGATCAGCGAAGGGCTTGCGTTTGGGAGGAGGCTATCCAGCGTATTGACTTCCACTTCAATGGAGTTTTCACTCTTCCCTTCCACCACGTGATTAATGGTGTCAAACCGGGACGTGAAATTGATGACACCCTTCTCAGAACCCACAGCCATATTGAAAGCCTTTGTAATGTTACCAATATGGTTGATGGCGATATTGTCCATCAAAGACCTGAATGTACTGGGAACGGGCTCAAAACAACAGGTATCCGTTCCGCAATGGGCGGCCGCCAGCACCGTATAACTGCCCACATTGGCGCCAACATCCACGAAGAGGTCCCCTTTCCGGAGAAAATGCAGCAGGAAGGACATGTCATTAAAATCATGCAGCCCGCAATAATAGTTGCCGGTGGCGCCGGTCATCCCCTTCCGGATGATCAGCCTGCTGCGCTTTGTCCAGGGATAAATAAAGGAATAGCCCAACAGCCTGGAGGCCAGCTGCCAGGAAAAAAAGCGACGCACAGCCCGGACTTTCTGATCCTTATTCAGCGGATGGTTGGTAATATAGGTAAGCGTTGACCGGAGACTCATGCGGCCAAATATAGTCGATCTCCCCAATTTTTGGGTTTCTTAACAAACCTTATGCGCTTTTTTCGGTCATACATAAGAGCGTATATCCGAACCTAAATCAACTACTATGTGGATCATCCTTGTTGGCATCAGCATCGCCCTGGCTGTGGAAGGTTTCCGTCAGCACAAAGAACTGGACAGTTTCCTGGATGAAAAGAATCCTGCAGAAAAATGACGAGCGTCAGTTGGATCTGCAACAAACGACACCCGGCGATCGCCGAATAATCCCTAAGTTCGGCCATAATTTGTCTTATGAGATTTTCCATCGACCGAACCCAGTCCGGCGGCTGGCAACAGCTGCAGCTTTCCGATACCGAATCCGGCACTTCTATTGACATCGTCCCTTCCGCGGGCGCCATCCTGAACGCCTTTTCCGTCCGGATCGGCAAGGTGCCTGTAAACGTCATCGACGGATTCACGGATGAAATCCAGTGGAAGGAAACCGTGGAAAAAGGGTTCCAGGGCAGCAAGCTGTCCCCCTTTGTCTGCCGCATCGCCCATGCCCAATACACCTGGGAAGGAAAAACCTACAGCCTCCGGAAATTCCACCTCAACGGGGCGGCCCTGCATGGGCTGATCTACGACGCTCCTTTTGAGGTGATCGAAAAGATCGTCAACAACCAATTTGCGGAAGTGGAACTGAAGTACACCTACCCGGGCTTCGATCCTGGCTACCCGTTCGCCTATGACTGCTATATCCGTTACCGCCTGGAGGCCGGGAACAGCCTGCTGGTGACCACGGCCATCCACAATCGCAGCAAGAGCACCATCCCCGTAGCCGATGGCTGGCACCCTTACTTCACCTTTGGCGGGAAAATCGACCAGCTGCAATTGCAGTTCCATGCCACGGCTCAACTGGAGTATGATGCACAGCTGATCCCCACCGGGAAGACTATTCCTTTCAACGGCTATGCACAACCGGCTTACCTGGGTGAGACCGCATTGGACAATGGCTATGTGCTGGACTTTACACAACCACAACCCCTTTGTACCCTGTCCGATCCTGATTCGGGCATTGCGATAGAAATCTACCCGGATCGTTCCTATCCCTACCTGCAGTTGTACACGCCTCCCCATCGCAAGAGTATCGCCATTGAAACC
>JALOMP010000320.1 GCA_025455365.1 Chitinophagaceae bacterium
ATGGAGCAAAAATCCCGGCGTCAAGAGAGGCGGCGTGCCGATGCCATCCTTCCGTCACCTGCCCGATCAGACGTTGCAGGACATCGCCAGGTATGTCTTAAAGTTGCAGTAGTCACTCTGGGATGATCAATGGCAGCCCATACTGTTGCAGGGCATATTTGAGTGCGGCAGTTTTTCATCGCCCCGGCATCAAGCGATCGCTTATGAATGCAGCCTTTGCAGCCTCCGGAATTCCCAGTGAAGGTGCACTGGCATTTTTCAGTGCCGGTTTGCTGGATACGGTCCTGAAATGTCACCTGGTGTCACAGGTGGTACCGGCATCCGCCATTCCGCAGACGTTTCCAAATCTACCTTATCCCACATTCTTTAATCCTGCACCAACTCTGACAGCACTGGCCAGGCTGAATGTGTTCCCATCCACCAGGAATGGTGCCTGGCTGAACAACATTCCCCTGAAGCAGACGGATATTCCAGCGTATAACGGCATGATCCACAAGGTAGCAGCCGTAGTGATGCCACCATCCCGGGTTCTCTGGAACAGGATCAATACCGATACCGTTAGTACGAATCCCAATGCCCTGGCTTACCTCCGGGCGGCAATTATCCGGGCAGACAGTGGATACGCGCCCAACGCGGCGCCGAGCCTGATTTATTTCCTGAATAACCCGCTGGCAAACTTTACGGTGTTTGCCCCCACAGATGCTGCATTCCGTGCTACGCTGACGGGTGCGATCGCACAAGCCCTCATTGCCCAGGGTATGCCACCGGCAGACGCTCTAGCTACCGCTGCCGCCCTTGCCTCTACACCTGCCGTATTCAGTAACCCAGCGCTCTATGGTGTACTGACAGCTCAAACGGTAAGGGGTATTGTGGCTTATCACGTTTTGGGTAACCGTGCTTTTAGCAATAACCTCCCGACCACGGCAACAGCCTATCCTACGCTGTTGAACGGTGTCGTGCCCACTCACCCGGGCATCACCCTGCAGGCTACCTTCGGGGCGCCCCCGTTTGTAACCGCAGCCACCGTCAAGGGACTGGCAAATGCCACCGCATCCAATGTGCTGATAACCCTTCCCCCGGTAATGGAACCGGGTGGGTCAAGCGACCAGCATTATGTGAATGGAGTGCTGCATAAAATCGACCAGGTTCTGCTCCCCCAATAACCTAACTGTTTAAATAAAAAAATCCCCACCGTCAAGTGGGGATTTTTTATTCCTTGTATGGGAAGGCTTCTAGACGTTAAACCGGAAATGCATGATATCCCCGTCTTCCACCACATAGTCTTTCCCTTGAACCGCCAGCTTGCCGGCATCCCTGCAGGCCGCTTCGGATCCGAGTTCAATAAAGTCTTTGTATCGAATAACCTCCGCGCGTATAAATCCTTTCTCAAAATCCGTATGGATGACACCGGCCGCCTGCGGCGCCAGCATTCCCTTTGTAATCGTCCATGCACGAACTTCCTGCACACCGGCGGTGAAATAGGTAACCAGGTTCAGGATTCGGTAGGTGCTTTGTATGAGTCGCGCCACGCCGCTTTCTTTCAGTCCCAGGTCTTCCAGGAACATCTGCCTGTCTTCATAGCTTTCCATCACGGCAATCTCGCTCTCAATGGCCGCGCTAACGAAAAGTATCTCGGCCTTTTCATTTTTAACAGCATCCTCAACGGCGGCCGTATGTTTATTCCCCTTGACCACGCTCTTCTCGTCCACATTGCACACATAGATCACGGGTTTCATCGTGAGCAGGAACATATCCCGGATGTATTTCTCGCTTTCTTCCTTCGTCACTTCAAACGACCTTGCGTTCAATCCTTTCTCCAGGTGCGCTTTTAAGCCCAGCAGGATCTCCAGGCAACGCTGCATGTCCTTATCGCCCACTTTAGCCGCCTTCTCCACTTTCTGGATCTTCTTCTCCACGCTGTCCAGGTCCTTCAGTTGCAACTCCGTATCAATGACCTCCTTGTCGCTCACCGGGTTTACCTGTCCGTCCACGTGGATCACGTTATCATCGTCAAAACAGCGCAGTACGTGGATGATGGCATCGGTGCTGCGTATATTACCCAGGAACTGGTTTCCCAGCCCTTCGCCCTTGCTGGCTCCTTTCACCAGCCCGGCAATATCCACGATTTCCACCGTGGTAGGCACCACCCGCTGCGGCTTGACCAGTTTTTCGAGTTCAATCAGCCGTTCGTCCGGAACCGTGATGACCCCTACATTGGGCTCAATGGTACAAAAGGGGAAATTGGCTGCCTGGGCCTTTGCGTTGCTGAGCGCGTTAAAAAGCGTAGATTTTCCCACATTGGGCAATCCCACGATACCGGCTTGTAATGCCATTATAAATGATTTTATGTTATTTTTTGGCGGCTGCAAAGATAGGACGAAAGCGCCGCGCAGGGAAAGAATTGTTTGGGTGTTTGCCTAAAACCCTGCAACTTGAAGACTGAAACGCTCCGATATGACCCTGAGCTATATCTGGCTGGCTTTTTTCCTCGTATCCTTTGCGATCGCCTTTTTCCAGTGGATTACCACCGGCGATGCGCAGATTTTCAAAACCATCGTAGACGGTGTTTTTAAAAGTGCCGGAGACAGCGTGGAACTCTCCTTTAAGCTGATCGGTATCATGACCCTATTCCTCGGTTTCATGAACATCGGGGAAAAGGCTGGGGCGATCCGTTTCCTTTCCCGGATTGTAGGTCCCTTTTTTGGCCGGCTGTTCCCGGAAGTGCCCAAACAGCATCCCGCCATGGGCCATATGATGATGAATTTCTCCGCCAACCTGCTGGGTCTCGACAATGCCGCCACCCCTTTTGGCCTTAAGGCGATGGAAAGCCTCCAGGAACTCAATCCCCGGAAGGATACCGCCTCCAACGCACAGATTATGTTTCTTGTGCTACATGCTTCCGGTCTAACCCTGATCCCCATCAGCATCATTGCCATGAGGGCCTCCGTGAAAACACCGGCCGCCAATCCTACGGACATCTTCATTCCCTGCATGATCGCCACTTTCGCAGCCACGGTGGCGGCGCTGGTGATCGTATCTTTGAAGCAGAAAATCAACCTGCTGCAGCCGGTGGTATTGGGGTGGATTGCCGGGATCTCGGCGCTGATCGCATCGCTGATCTGGTACCTGAAGACATTCCTGGACCAGCCCGGTATCGAACGGTTTTCCACCGTTCTCAGCAATGGATTAATCCTGTTGATCTTCCTGGCTTTCCTGCTGGGTGGCTGGAGAAAGAAAATAAACCTTTTTGAAACCTTTATAGACGGCGCGAAGGGAGGGTTCGAGATCGCCATTAAAATCATTCCATACCTCGTGGCCATGCTGGTTGCCATCAGCGTGCTTCGAAATTCAGGTGCGTTCGATTACCTGCTGAACGGGCTCAGTGCTCTTTTTTCGGCATTGGGTTTCCAGACCGACTTTGTGGCTGCCCTGCCTACGGCGCTGATGAAACCCCTGAGTGGAAGCGGAGCCAGGGCGATGATGATTGACACGATGACAAAATATGGGGCGG
>JALOMP010000321.1 GCA_025455365.1 Chitinophagaceae bacterium
AGTAATCAAATGTTATAGTTCGATTTTGAATCTGTTTTCAGTATCATCCGTCAAATTTCACGTCATTGTCGAAATCAAAGGGCTACACATTTAACCATGAACTATGAACCACGAACCCAATAAAAAACAATCACCATGGAGAATATCATCATCAGAAGAGCCGTTCGGGAAGACTGTCCCCGCCTGATGGAAGTGGTTCGGGAACTGGCGCTCTATGAAAAGGCGCCAGAGCAGGTAACCGTTACCGATAGCCATTTTGAAGACAGTGGCTTTGGTCCAACACCGGTATGGTGGGCATTTGTGGCGGCGCTGCCGGACGCCGCTTCGCCGGGGGGTGAAAAAATACTGGGCTTCGCACTGTATTATATCCGTTACAGCACCTGGAAAGGCCAGGCGATGTACCTCGAGGACATCCTGGTAACGGAATCAGCGCGGGGATTTGGCATCGGGTACAAGCTCTTCAAACGACTGGAACAGGAAGCCCGGGAACGAAAACTCACGCGCATTATCTGGCAGGTACTGGAATGGAATGAACCAGCCATCAATTTCTATAAAAAACTGAATGCAAGTTTTGATTCAGAATGGATCAATTGCTCCGTGGACATAGCGCTTTGATTGAAATAATGTCGACAAGCGGCGTACCATCATTCCCTGCATGGTTCAGCAGGTATTGCCCTGGACCGCTGAGCGACCCGGTGGAAAAATGGAGTATTGGCTGAAGATTATTCGCCAGGAGCGGATTTCCTAATTGACGCCTTCGGTGGCAACGGACTTGTCGATCTTGTTGATGAGCCCCTGCAATACTTTTCCTGGTCCTACTTCCGTAAACTTGGAGGCGCCATCGGCAATCATGGCCTGTACGCACTGGGTCCATTTTACGGCGCCGGTGAGCTGGTCAACCAGGTTTTGTTTTATTTCATTCGGATCGGTCACCGCCTTTGCCACCACATTCTGGTAAACGGGACATTTCCCTTTATGGAAACCCGTAGACTCAACGGCCTTGGCCAGTTCCTCCCGGGCGGGCGCCATCAGGGGACTATGGAAAGCGCCGCCAACCGGTAAAACAAGGGCTCGTTTGGCGCCGGCGGCCTTGAGTCGCTCGCAGGCAATTTCAATGCCTTTCACGGAGCCGCTGATCACCAACTGACCCGGACAGTTATAATTGGCGGGAACCACCACTTCACTGGTTTCCCGGAAAATTTCTGAACAGATTTCTTCCACTTTCTGATCCTCCAGGCCCAAAACGGCAGCCATCGTGGAGGGAATGCTTTCACAGGCTTTTTGCATGGCCATTGCACGGATACTCACCAGTCTAAGGCCATCCTCGAAGCCAAGGGTTTCATTGGCAACCAGGGCAGAGAATTCCCCCAGGGAGTGACCCGCCACCATATGAGGCGCGGCATTTTCGATGCTTTTAAAAGCAATGACGGAATGCAGGAAGATGGCAGGCTGTGTTACCCTGGTTTGCCGGAGATCCTCTTCCGATCCTTCAAACATCACGTCCGAGATGCGGAAACCAAGAATATCATTGGCCTGCTCGAAGAATCTTTTAGCGAAAGCGTTGTTGTCGTAATGGTGCTTGCCCATTCCGGGAAACTGGGCCCCCTGTCCGGGAAAAACGTAAGCCTGGATCATACAAATACTTGAGGTCCGAAGGTATGAAATCTTCGAAAGCGATCGCCCAAAACAAAGCCGCTTAATGCAATTTCGATCCGATCAACCGGATAAACTCACTCCGGGACTCATTTCGCTCAAACTCGCCCCAGAAAGCAGATGTGGTTGTCACGGAATTCTGCTTCTGTACGCCACGCATCATCATGCACAGGTGGGACGCCTCGATCACCACGGCAACGCCCATAGGGTTGAGGGTTTCCTTGATGGCATTCAATATCTGCGTAGTGAGCCTTTCCTGCACCTGCAGCCGGCGGCTGTATACGTCCACCACCCGGGCGATTTTGCTCAGGCCTGTGATCCAGCCATTGGGAATATAGGCGATATGTGCCTTGCCGAAAAATGGCAGCATATGGTGCTCGCACATGGAATACAATTCGATATCCTTCACGATGATCATCTCGCTCACTTCTTCGTGAAACTTCGCCGAATTCAGGATGGCTTTTGCATCCATCTGGTATCCCTGCGTAAGGAACTGCATGGCTTTGGCAACGCGTTCCGGCGTTTTCAGGAGGCCTTCACGGTCCGAATCCTCCCCGAGGAGGTCCAGGGATTCGCGGTAGTTTTCAATCAGCCTTGAAGTGATCTTGTCCTCGTACTGTTCTACTCTTTTATAAGCCATACTTGTTCATTAAAACGCTTTCATAAAATTCCTCCTACACCGGGTATTCCACAAAATTCCGGGGGGTCTCATACAACCTGACCTGTAAATCATGTTCCGGAGCAATGCCAGGCCTCAGCAACTCATAGATAACGATCGCAATGTTTTCCGCCGTGGGGTTCAGGTTGCGGAATTCCTCCGTGTCCAGGTTCAGGTTGCGATGATCAAACCGCTCCAGCACGCGTTCCCGGACGATATCGGATAAGACCTTCATGTCCATTACATATCCTGTCTGCGGATCGGGTATGCCCGTTACCTTTACAACCAGCTCATAATTATGCCCATGGTAATGGGGCAGGTTACATTTTCCAAAGACATCCCGGTTCTTCTGCTCATCCCAGGCCGGGTTGTTCAGCCGGTGGGCGGCATTGAAGTGCTCTTTCCTGAAAACCGATACTTTTCTTTCCATTAAAGGGATGTTACCACCAACCAGGTCTGGCTTTAAAACTACTTAGATTGCACGGCAGGCAGGAAATATAACAAAAAGGTATGGAATTGGTTCATCCCTTAAGCACCATAGTACTCCACGTAGATTCTTGGTGTTTCCACGAGCTTAAGGCAGTGGAGTTGTACACCTCCTGGCATAAGCGGGGCCAGCTCTTCCCAGATGCCGGTCACCAGGTTTTCAATGGAGCACATCTTTCCCCGCATGAAATCAACGTCGAGGTTTAGGTTCCGATGGTCCAGCTTCTCGATAATACTGTCCTTGACAATACGGCTCAGCCATTTGGCATCCACAATAAACCCGGTGTCCGGATCAGGCTTACCCTTTACGGTTACGAACAGTTCAAAGTTGTGCCCATGCCAGTTTTCATTGGCGCACTTGCCAAACACCTCATCATTCTTTTCCCTCGTCCACGAAGGGTTATAGAGTTTGTGGGCGGCATTGAAATGTTCTACTCTGGTCAGGTACACCATATCAGTTGAATTTACACTCCCGGGAGAGAATCCGCAAAGGTAAGACCGATCAGAGAGATACAAAAATGCTCGGTGAATTTGCAGAAAAGCAGAACTTTACCATATGAAAATCGCCCTGGTAGCGGCAACCCGGAAGGAAATCGAACCGGTACAGCAATACCTGTCGGAAAGGATCTACCTGAAAGGCCATCATCGCTTTTCCATTACCCTCACCGGGGTAGGTCTCATGGGCACCGCCTATGAGCTAACGA
>JALOMP010000322.1 GCA_025455365.1 Chitinophagaceae bacterium
ATCCATACAAACAGTACTGATCATTGGTTCAGGTCCGATCGTCATCGGGCAGGCCTGCGAATTCGATTACTCGGGTACCCAGGCGGCCCGGAGCCTCCGGGAAGAAGGAGTAAACGTCATCCTGATCAACAGCAATCCGGCTACGATCATGACCGACCCGATGATGGCAGACAGGGTCTACCTGCTTCCATTGACCGTGGAGAGCATCGAACAGATCCTGGAGGAGAATAATATCGATGCGGTGCTTCCCACCATGGGTGGGCAGACGGCCCTCAATCTCGCCAAAGAAGCCGAGGAACTGGGCGTTTGGGAAAAATACAATGTGCGCCTGATCGGGGTGGATATCAAAGCCATCGAAAAAGCCGAAGACCGGGAGAAATTCCGCCAGTGGATGATTGAAATGGAAATCCCGGTGGCACCTGCCAAAACCGCCAACTCATTCCTCGAAGGCAAGGAATTCGCCCAGGAAATCGGGTTTCCCCTGGTGATCCGCCCCTCTTTCACCCTGGGTGGCACCGGTGGTGGTTTCGTCCATAGCAAGGAATTCCTGGATGAAGCCCTGGAACGTGGTCTATCCGCCTCTCCCATCCATGAAGTACTGGTTGAAAAAGCTGTACTGGGCTGGAAGGAATTTGAATTGGAACTGCTGCGCGATGCCAAAGACAATGTGGCCATCATATGTACCGTAGAGAATTTTGACCCTATGGGCGTACACACCGGCGACTCCATCACGGTGGCACCGGCCATGACCCTCAGCGATACAGCCTTCCAGCTGATGCGCAATACGGCCATCCGGATGATGCGCAAGCTGGGCAATTTTGCCGGCGGCTGCAACGTGCAATTTGCCCTCAATCCCGAAACCGAGGAAATTATCGCCATCGAGATCAACCCAAGGGTCAGTCGCTCTTCCGCCCTGGCCTCCAAGGCCACCGGATACCCGATTGCCAAAATCGCCGCCAAACTGGCCCTCGGCTTCAGCCTCGATGAACTTAAAAACCAGATTACCCAAACAACGTCCGCATATTTCGAACCGGCACTCGACTATGTCATCGTTAAAGTGCCGCGTTGGAATTTCGACAAGTTCAAAGGCGCCAATGACACCCTCGGGCTCCAGATGAAATCCGTGGGCGAAGTGATGGCCATCGGCCGCTCATTCACCGAAGCCATCCAGAAAGCCTGCCAGAGCCTGGAGAACAACGCCGTGGGCCTTGGCTACTATGGCAAAAGCCTGATGCATGCGGAGGAAATCACGGAATACCTGAAGACGCCTAAATGGGATCGCATTTTCCGCATCAAGGACGCGCTCATGATGGGTATCAGCGTGAAAACCATTGTTCAGGCTACGCGGATCGACCGCTGGTTCATCTATGAGATCCAGAAGATTGTGAACATGGAAAAGGAAATCGCCAAATACAAGATGGACAGCCTTCCCATGGAAGTCCTGCGGGAGGCGAAACACCTCGGATTCAGCGACGAACAGATCTGCAAGATCATGCAGAACGGCAAGGAGGATGAACTATACGAAAAACGAAAAGCCGCCGGTATCACCCGGGTCTACAAAATGGTAGATACCTGCGCCGCCGAATTCGAAGCCAAGACCCCGTACTACTACAGCACTTTTGAAAATGGCGGCGAAAATGAAAGCAAGGTAAGCGACAAGAAAAAAATTATCGTCCTGGGAAGCGGACCCAACCGGATCGGCCAGGGCATTGAATTCGACTACTGCTGCGTGCACGGGCTGCTGGCCATCAAGGAATGCGGGTACGAAGCCATCATGGTGAACTGTAACCCGGAAACCGTTTCCACGGATTTTGACATGGCGGACAAACTCTACTTCGAGCCGGTCTTCTGGGAACACCTCTGGGAAATCGTCGAACACGAAAAACCCGAAGGGGTGATCGTGCAGCTGGGCGGACAGACTGCCCTCAAACTGGCGGAAAAACTCCACAAGAAAGGCATAAAAATCATCGGCACGTCCTTCGACAATATGGACATCGCCGAGGACCGTGGCCGTTTCAGCGATATGCTCAAGGATCTCGGTATACCCTACCCGAAGTACGGAACCGCAACCACCGTGGACGAAGCGGTGGAAGTGGCAAAGGAAGTGGGGTATCCCGTACTGGTGCGTCCTTCCTATGTACTGGGAGGCCAGCGCATGCGCATCGTGATCAATGATGATGAACTGGAAAAAGCGGTGGTGAGCCTGCTCAAACACCTGCCGGACAACAAGATCCTGATCGATCATTTCCTCGACCGTTGCCAGGAAGCGGAGATCGACGCCATCTTCGACGGGGAGAATTTCCATGTGATGGGGGTAATGGAACATATCGAGCCTGCCGGCATCCACAGTGGCGACAGCAATGCGGTACTGCCGGCCTTCAACCTCAGCCCCATGGAAGTGACCTCCATGGAGTATGCGGCGGAGAAAATCGCCCGTGCCCTGAATATCCGCGGGCTGATCAATATCCAGTTTGCCATCAAGAACGGTAAAGTATACGTGATCGAGGCAAATCCGCGGGCATCGCGCACCACGCCCTTTATCGCCAAAGCATACCAGATCCCCTACCTCAATATCGCCACCAAGGTGATGATGGGAACCCATTCACTGACGGACTTTACATTTGAGAAAAAACTACAGGGTTTCGCCATCAAGGAACCGGTGTTCAGCTTTGACAAGTTTCCAGGCGTGAGCAAAGAACTGGGACCTGAAATGAAATCCACCGGTGAAGCCATTCGCTTCATCAAGGATCTCCGGGATCCCTATTTCAGGACGCTTTATAAGGAAAGAAGTATGCACCTGAGCAAGTAAGCCAGTCAATTTTCTCGCTTTCTTAACGTTCATACCTCAATCAAACAGTATTTTTGACGGATGAACCTGAGGGGGATTTCCTGTATACTTATTTTATTGGTTTTCAATTCCTTTGCCCTCCCCCTGTTTGGGCAAGGCATTCGGCTCAAGGCCCTGGTCAAAGATATTCACAGCGACGAGCCCATCCCCTTTGCCACCGTTGAATTCCTCCGGGCCCGCGTGGGTAAACTTTCGGACTCAGCCGGCCACATCCAGTTCAACCTCACCAGGTGGCCCGCTGATACCCTGGTGGTAACCTATGTGGGATTCGAGGAATACCGCGTCAAACTGGATACTTCGCAAAAACAAATAGACCTGGTGATTGGGTTGGAGCGCAGCCGGATCAAGACAGAGGTGGTGGTCCGGGGAAAAATCAACCGCGGCCTCCTGCTCTGGCGACGCATCGTAAAAAACAAACCCATTAACGACCGAAGCCGGTTTGAGAATTTCAGCTATGAACTGTACAACAAACTGGAGATCGACCTGAACAAGGTCAATAAGGAAAAAATGCAAAAGGGCATTATTCCGCCAAAACCATTCAAATTCCTGCTGGAAAATATCGATACCGTCACGGAGGAAAACCCTATCCTCCCCATGTACCTGACGGAAACCCTTTCTGACTACTATTTCCGGGGCAACCCG
>JALOMP010000323.1 GCA_025455365.1 Chitinophagaceae bacterium
ATTCCGGCAAAAGACAAAACTTGTCCTCCATCGGAAATGTCGAGGCTGAGGCTTTTCCTGAAATGCGTGTTGAAGGCTGGGAGCACCAGTGTCAGCAATGCCAGGGCCAGGATACCGGCGATCAGAGAGAGCAATAAGGACTCCGTCATAAACTGTCCAATCAGCCTGCCCCTGGCGGCACCGATGACTTTACGAACGCCTACTTCCTTTGCCCGTGATGCCGCCCTTGCGGTGGACAGGTTCATAAAATTGATACAAGCGAGCAGAAGAATGAAAATGGCGATGATGATAAACAATCGCACATAAACGATCCTGCCACCACCCGCATATTTCCCGTTCTTAAAGTCGTTCTTCAGGTACCATTGATCCAGGTTCCAGAGAAAGTTCGTTGTACCCGGCTGCTTATCGGTGTAACGCGTAAGCACATGCGTCATTGCCTTGTCGAGTGCCGCCCGGTCTGCCCCTTCCCTGATCTTTACATATGCGCAGGTATTGCCATACTCCCATGTCTCCTGTCCTCCCATGGCAGTGGCTATGTAGTCCTGCATGGGCATCAGGAAATCAAAATGAAAAGTAGTTTGGTCGGGCAGATCCTTCAATATGCCGGTAACTTTATATGGAATGCCATCGCCTACTGAAATGGTTTTTCCAAGCGGATCTTCATTGTCGAAATATTTTCTGGCGAGGGTTTCCGTCAGCAATACGGAGTGGGGTTCGCTCAACGAAGTAACCGGATCGCCTTTCAACAGCGGGAAGGAAAAAATGTCCAGGAATTCAGGGCTTACGTACAGTCCCATTTCCAGGAAAGACTTTTCACCAACCTTGAACTGCCGCTGATCGCCCCAGGAGGTAGTAGCCGCTTTCTCTATACCGGGCAGGTCTTTTTGGAGCGCCGCGGCCATCGGGCTGGGTACGGCAGGATAGGTAGCGATTTCCCCATTTTCAAAAACCCTGTTGGACATCACGGCTGCGATCCGATCCCGGCTTTCATGAAAGTTGTTGTACCCGGTTTCATAAGCTACCCAGAGCATAATCAGGACAAATACGGCCAGTCCCAAGGCAAGACCCAGGACATTAATGGCGGTAAATGCACGGTTCCTGCCCAGGTTTCGGAATGCCAGTTTGATATTATTCAGTAACATGGTTTGCTCATTGCATTACAAATAATGAGAGATAGGGACAACGACCCTCATATTTAAAAAGCCTTGCATCCTCACACCTGGTCCTTATTCAGACCTCAGGCTTTTCACCGGGTTGGACAAACCAGCCTTCAGGGCCTGGTAACTCACGGTAAAAAGCGCTATCAGGATTGCGGAGACGCCCGCCAGGGCGAAATACCACCATTGTATCTCCACCCTGTACTCGAACTTCTCCAGCCAGGCATGCATGGCCCACCAGGCAACCGGGATGGCTATCAACAGGGCGATGCCTACCAGCTTCAGGAAATCTTTTGACAACAGGGCCGTAATACCGGAAACGGAAGCGCCCAGCACTTTCCGGACACCGATTTCCTTGATGCGGGCCTCGGCCATATAGGTGGCGAGGCCAAACAGGCCCAGGCAGGAAATCAGGATCGTGAGGATGGTGAAGACGGACACCAGTTTTCCCGTACGCTGCTCGTTCTCGAATTTCCGCGCATACTCGTTATCCACGAATTTGGCGTCAAAGGGGAATGAAGGGTTGAATGTCCGGAATACCGTTTCCATCTGCTTCAGGTTATCCGCTGTGCCGCGTGCCCCGTTGAGTTTGATATGCATCACATTGAACCACCCACTGGCGCCTTCCACCACCATGGGTTCGGTTTTCCGGTATGGCGACTGCAGGATGAAATCACGGAATACACCTACCACATGCCAGCTCCGGTCATCATCCTTGATGATCTGCCCGATGGGATCCTTGAAACCCATGGCCTTTACCGCTGATTCGTTAAGCAGGATAGCCTGGGAATCGGTTGGAAACTGGCCCAGGTCCAGGTCACGGCCCTGGATAATTTGCAGGCCGGCCGTAGCAGCCAGTTTGTCATCGGCGCAAAAACGGTCGAAGAGACGCTTGTCGCCTTCCTGTTTACCAGCCCATTGGAATCCCCAGCTATTGCTCCATCCCTCGGTCATGGGGGCACTGGTTTTGGTGACGGATGTGGCGATACCCTTTGACAGCAGTTCGTTTTTCACCAGCATGTAATTCTTATCGAGGTCGCCGGTAAGAAAATGGTAAACGAGGTTATCCTTGTTATAGCCGGTCTGCCGCTCCTGGGCATATTTGATTTGCTGGCGGATGATGATGGTACCGATGGTGAGGATAATGGCGAACGTGAACTGCAAAATCACCAGCACTTTTCTCGGTGTTACCCCGCTATTCACTTTTAACACGGCACCTTTCAGAACCCGGATGGGCTGGAAAGAAGAAAGGAAAAATGCGGGGTAGCTGCCGGCCACCAGGCCCGTAAAAAGGATAAAAGCGATATACATACCCCAGTTCCCTGCATCGCTGTACTGGATATGTAATACCCTGTTGGTAAGTCGCCCGAAAGCGGGAAGGACCAGTTCAACCAACGCAAGGCCGATCATTCCGGCGATCAGGGCCACCAGGATGGACTCACCCAGGAACTGGGCCACCAGAGATTTCTTTTGCGCGCCGGCTACTTTCCGGATCCCCACTTCCCTCGCCCTTTTCTCACTGCGGGCCGTGCTGAGGTTCATGAAGTTGATGCAGGCGATCAGCAGGATGAAGGCCGCGATGATGGCGAAGAGTCGCACAAATTCAATCATCCCTCCACTTTCCTTCCCGTTCTCAAAACGGGAATACAGACGCCAGCGTTCCATCGGGTACATGAACATCTCTGCTTCGGGGTCATCAGGGTCATACTTCTTCCTCAACGATTTTAGCTTGGGATCCAACGAAGCAACGCTGGTATTGGGTTTCAGGAGCACATAATTACGGGTGGAATTATTGCCCCAGTAGGTGTCGTCTCCGCCAACCTGGCGCAGGAACGACCAGGGCAGGAGATACTCAAACTCGAAACGGGTATTGGATGGCTGATCCTGTATGATGCCCGAGACCTTGAAATTGTATTTGTTCTCCAACATCACCACTTTGCCCATGGGATCATCATCGCCAAATATTCTTTTGGCCAGTTTTTCCGTTAGCACGATAGAACTGGGATCACTCAATACGGTTTTGGGATTCCCCTTGAGGAGCGAGAAACTGAACACCTCCAGGAAATTTGAATCGACGGCGTTGCCTTTGGCCATCAGCTGCTTTTCCCCTACCGAGAAAAGATAGCTGTTCTCCCAATCCACGCGCACGGCATGTTCCACTTCCGGAAAATCCTTCTTCAGCGTTGGGCCCAATATCCTGGGCGTTGTATTCCAGCAGCTGATTTCCCCATTTCGGTTTACCCGGTTCCACACTTCATATATCCGATCCTTTTTCTCGTGAAACCGGTCGTATCCCATTTCATACTGTATCCACAACATGATCAG
>JALOMP010000051.1 GCA_025455365.1 Chitinophagaceae bacterium
AACTTCGCCATTGATTCGACGATCACCCAGGAAGAATTCGAAAAGCAGGATATCCGCCAGCTGGCCGGGAGGCTGTATGACGAAGCAACGACCTCGTATAACCGAAAGAAGTCCGAGATGATGAAACAGGCCCTGCCGGTGTTCCAGAATGTGCGTGCCACGCAGGGCAGCCATATCGAGAACGTGGTGGTACCCTTCACCGACGGGAAAAAAGCGATCAATGTCCTGGCCAACCTGGACAAGACCATTTCCAGCGGCGGGCATGAACTGGCAAGGTCACTCGAAAAGACCATTACGCTGGCCATCATAGACGATGCGTGGAAGGAGCACCTTCGGGCGATGGACGACCTGAAGCAGAGTGTACAGACGGCTGTTTATGAACAAAAAGATCCCCTGGTCATCTACAAGACCACGGCCTTTGAGTTGTTTTCCAATATGGATGGTGAAGTGAACAAGGATATCGTTTCCTTCCTTTGCCATGCAGGCCTGCCGGTGGACCCGGGACAGGGCCAGCTCCGCGAAGGCCGCGAACAGAAAACGGATATGAGTCGCATGCGGGTACGCAAAGACGAAATGGTCAGCGCGCATGGTGGTGAACCCGAGATGCTGCCCACGGAAAATGACTACCACGATCCTTCCGGGCCCATGCGCCAGGAACCGGTGAAAGTGGGACCAAAGGTTGGGCGAAACGACCCCTGCCCCTGCGGCAGCGGCAAGAAATACAAGCATTGCCACGGCAGGGAATAAGGCATGTTATTTGCGGCAAAAAGAGTATGAAACGATTGATTTTCCTCAGTCTCTTCCTGTTGACGGGCCATGTGATGCTGGCACAAACCAGCTCCAACACAGCCATCCATAAGGATCCCCGGCTGGACCTGCTCATCCAGAAGCAGGTAGAACTGAACAAGGAAGTGTATAAGGAAAACAATAGAACAGGTCCCGGTTACCGGGTACTCGTGATCAATACCAACGACCGGAAGGCGGCGCTGGATGTTAAATCCAGGTTAATGGCTGATTTCCCGGACCACAAGACTTACCTCATCTATCAATCGCCCTATTTCAAAATCCAGATCGGTAACTTCCGTGCCCGCAAGGAAGCGGAAAACCTGCGTAACCAGATCATCCGTATCTATCCCAGCGGGGTGATCGTGGTGCCGGCAACCGTCGAGTTCAAGCCGGAAAAAGAAGAAGGGACAACCGGTTAAACGGCCCCTGCGTATCTTCGGGCCATGTTACGCGAGAAGATACAGGCCCTGGCCGCGCAGTTTACGGTTGACGCCGTGGCCATCCGCCATCACCTGCACATGCATCCCGAGCTGAGCTACCAGGAATTTGAAACATCAAAATTCATCCGGCAGCAATTAACCGAATACGGCATTGCCCACCAGGTCATGGCCGGTACGGGCGTCGTGGGCATCATTGAAGGCAGGAATCCCGCCTCCCGCATCATCGCCCTCCGGGCCGATATTGATGCATTGCCCATCGAAGAGGAGAATGCCGTACCCTATAAATCCAGGCACCCGGGCGTCATGCACGCCTGCGGGCATGATGTACATACCACCGTGTTGCTCGGGGCCGCGCGTATCCTGCAGGAACTGCGGGAGGAATGGGAAGGCACGGTAAAACTCATCTTCCAGCCCGGCGAGGAACGCAACCCCGGCGGGGCCAGCATCATGATACGGGAAGGGGTACTCGAAAATCCCAAACCCCAATGCATCTTCGGGTTGCATGTGCACCCGCAGATGGAAACCGGCAAGCTCAGTTTCCGGGGCGGCAAAGTGATGGCCAGCGCCGATGAAATTTATATCACCATCAAGGGCAAGGGCGGCCACGCCGCCGCGCCGCACCTCACCGTGGATACCATCCTCTGCGCGAGCCAGGTCATCGTTTCGCTGCAGCAGATCGTCAGTCGCAACAGCAGCCCCTTCTCCCCTTCCGTGCTGTCCATCTGTTCCGTACAGGGCGGCCACACCACCAACGTGATCCCTTCCGAGGTGAAGCTCATGGGCACTTTCCGGACCATGGACGAAAGCTGGCGCTTCAAGGCACACCAGCTGATTGAACAACAGGCAAGGTCCGTAGCGGAAGGCATGGGCGCGGACATTGACATCCGCATCGATGTGGGATATCCCAATGTGTACAACCATGAGGAACTCAATCACACCGCAAGGGCACTGGCGGAGGATTTCATGGGGAAAGAACATGTATTGGAAACGGAACTCCGCATGGGTGCGGAGGACTTCGGGTACTACTCACAGGTGATCCCCGGTTGTTTCTACCGGCTGGGCACCGGCAATATCAACAAAGGCATAACCTCCGGCGTACACACGCCCACTTTCAATATTGACGAAAACGCCATTCCCATTGGCATGGGCATCATGGCCTGGCTGGGCACCCAGGCAAAAATGTAGGTGGCCAAGCCAGTTCCCCGTAATTCGTACCTTGCATCCTTATTTAAAGCCATATGCAGAAAGACCTGAGAAGGGAACAGGCCCTGGAATACCATGCCAAGGGCCGGCCCGGGAAAATAGAAGTAATCCCTACCAAAGAAGCCAAGACACAACGCGACCTCTCCCTGGCCTACTCACCCGGCGTGGCGGAACCCTGCCTGGAGATCGCCGCCAACGTGGAAAACGTTTACAAATACACGGCCAAGGGGAACCTGGTAGCCGTCATCAGCAATGGAACGGCCGTACTGGGTTTGGGCGATATCGGTCCCGAAGCCGGCAAACCCGTGATGGAAGGAAAGGGTGTACTCTTCAAAATCTTCGCCGATATCGATGTGTTCGATATCGAAATCAACGAAAAAGATCCCGACAAATTCGTACAAATCGTCAAGGCCCTCGAACCCACTTTCGGCGGCGTGAACCTGGAAGACATCAAGGCTCCGGAATGCTTTAAAATTGAAGAGCGACTGAAAGCCGAGATGAAGATTCCCGTGATGCACGACGACCAGCACGGCACCGCCATTATCAGTGCTGCGGCCTTGCTGAACGCACTGGAGCTCCAGGAAAAGAATATCGGGGACGTCAGAATCGTGGTCAATGGCGCCGGTGCGGCAGCCATGGCCTGCATCGACTTGTATGAGGCCCTGGGCGCGAGCCACGATAATATACGGATGTTCGACTCCAAGGGACTGATCCATTGCAACCGGACCGACCTCGACGAACGGAAGAAAAAATTCGCCGCCAGTTGCGATGTGCTCACACTCGAGGAAGCCTTCGAAGGCGCAGACGTGTTCATCGGGCTCAGCAAGGGCAACGTGGTAAGCCAGGCAATGGTGAAAAAGATGGCCCCGCGGCCGATTGTCTTCGCGATGGCCAACCCGGACCCGGAAATCACCTGGGAGGAAGCCATGGGCGCACGCGAAGACATCATCATGGCCACCGGCAGGTCAGACTATCCCAACCAGGTGAACAACGTCCTCGGATTCCCCTATATCTTCCGTGGGGCGCTGGACGTGCGCGCCACCGGCATTAATGAAGCCATGAAACTGGCCGCCGTGAAAGCCCTCGCGGAAATGGCCCGCACACCCGTACCGGATATCGTGAACATGGCCTATAACGAAAAGACCATCACCTTCGGGCAGAACTATATCATCCCCAAACCGCTCGATCCCCGGTTACTCGTCACCGTTGCCCCGGCCGTGGCCCGTGCCGCCATGGAAAGCGGGGTGGCCCAGAAACCCATACAGGACTGGGACGCTTATGAACAGGTGTTGCACAACCGGCTGGGCACGGACAACCAGCTCATGCGCGCGATCGGTTCCAAGGCCCGCAAGGACCCCCGACGCGTGGTGTTTGCCGATGCGGAAAACAGCAAGATCCTGAAGGCCGCGCAGCTGGCCCTGGACGAAGGCATCGCACAGCCCATCCTGCTGGGTGACCCCCGGAAACTGCAATCCATCGCCGAAAAGAACAATATCAATATTGAGGGCATCACCATCATCGACCCCAAGAGTGATGAGATGGAAGAAAAGCGCACGCAATACGGCGAAGTATTCTTCCATAAACGCCAGCGCCGCGGGGTTAACTATTACGAGGGATTCAAGAAGATGAAAGACCGTACCCATTTCGGGTGCATGATGGTGGAGATGGGCGATGCCGACGCGATGATTTCCGGGTTGAGCCGCAATTACCCGGAGACCATCAGGCCGGCCATACAGATCATCGGTACGGAAGAGGGCGTGAAGAAGATCGCCGGCATGTATATCATGCTCACCAAACGCGGTCCGCTGTTCCTGGCAGATACCACGGTTAACTTCAACCCCACCGCGGCGGAGCTGGCTGATATCACGCTGCTGGTAGCCAGGGAAGTGCGTTCCTTCGGCATCACGCCCCGGATCGCCATGCTCAGCTATTCCAATTTCGGCAGCAGCGATACCCCCGAAGCCATCCTGATGCGCGAAGCAAGGAGCCTGGTGAAGCAAAAGAACCCATCCCTCATTGTGGACGGAGAAATGCAGGGCATGTTCGCTTTCAACAAGGAGATCCTGGCAGACAACTATCCCTTCAGCGAACTGGTGGATGGCGGAGACGTCAACACCCTGATCTTCCCCAACCTCAGTGCCGGCAATATCGCCTATAACCTGTTGCAGGAAGTAGGTGGCGCAGACAGCATCGGGCCGATCCTGCTGGGGCTGAAGAAACCCGTGCATGTACTGCAACTGGGATCTTCGGTACGCAGTATCTTCAATATGGTGCTGATTGCCGTGGTGGATGCACAGTCGAAGTTGCCCAGGGAAAACAACACAAGCGCTGGACATGGAGTATATCGAAAGAATCTCGCGGAAGAAAAAGAGCTTTCCGGTAACTAAGACTTTCGCCCGTTACCTTTCCCGTCACGGGCGGGCCACCAGCCTGCCCCTGACGTACGAAACCCTGCGCGACTATGATAACGCCGTACCGCTCTACGATCATGAGGGCAAGGACACCTTGTGGGAAACCGTACTCTACCCTTCCTACATGATCGAGGATATCCACCAGGGGCTCAAGCGAACCTATTCCATCCTCAAGGCCAGCGGCTCCACGCAGGCGGAGGAACACCTGCATATTGAACGCATTGATTTCTGCGCCTTCGGGAACTCCAAGCCCTTCCGCATCAAGATCGTGAACAACTACAACGAAGTACACGATTATTTCTACTTCAAGATCGCCGATACATCCCGGGTCTGGGGACTGGAACTGGAACACCTGCTGTCCCCCTACCGGATCAATTACCTGGTGCACGAACAGACCCTGATCGAGGAACACATCTCCGGTGTCCCCGGCGACGTGTTCGTGGGACATTACATGAGCCGGCTGGAATTCAACCCGAAAAGGATCGCCAAGGAATTCGTCAAATTCAATGAACGATGCTTCATGCGCTTGCTGGGCGATATGCGCAGTTATAATTTCGTGTTCGACATCACGCAGGACTTCGACGATATCCAGTTTCGCATGCGGGCGATCGATTTCGACCAGCAGAGCTACGAAGGACGGAAAAACATCTACCTGCCCCAGTTCTTCAAGGAGAACCAGGTTTTCGTGAACCTGGTGATGACGCACCTGCACCCGGACGTGATCCGGCAGTACCAGATCGAGGAACGCTCCCTGTTCACCCGCCGTGTACGGGCGGAATATCATCGCCTGAGCGACCTGCAACGCACGCTGGCGCAGGAAGAATTATCGCTGCCCGAAAAGATCATCCAACTCCGGGAAGAACTCTACGAACACCACCAGCAAAAAAAGTTCCTGCTCTGCACCACCATGCCCCAGATCCTCCACCTGCATATCAAATCGATCATTAAAAGCGACCTGCCGAAAGCCTGATGCTTTTTGTGTATTTTTAGCCCATAATCAACGCGGATGATGTTTTTTAATCATTTCGGGAAATTCCTGCTCATGCTCAGGGGCATGTTCACGAAACCCGAAAACCATAAAATGTACTGGAAAGAACTCATGCACCAGTGTTCCGAACTGGGCATTGGCTCCCTGGGGATCGTGGCGGTCATCTCCGTATTCATCGGTGCCGTTTCCACCGTGCAGACCGCCTACCAGCTGGTGAGTCCCATCATCCCCAAGGAAACCATCGCGCAGATTGTACGGGATACCATCATCCTGGAATTCGCCCCCTCCCTCACCTGCATCGTGCTGGCCGGCGTGGTGGGGAGCAAGATCGCGTCTGAACTGGGTAATATGCGGGTGAGCGAGCAGATTGACGCGCTGGAGATCATGGGCATCAATACCAAGGCCTATCTCATCCTCCCTAAGATCCTCGCCTGCCTGATCATGATCCCGCTGTTGGTGATCCTGGCCATGGTCCTTGGCATCTGGGGCGGCCGATTCGCGGGTGAAGCGGCCAACATCCTTTCCAAGGAAACTTTCGACCGCGGCCTCTTGCTGGAATTTGTTCCGTACAATGTCACCTTCGCGCTTACCAAGGCTTACACGTTTGCATTTATCATATCCGGTATACCCGCTTATTACGGCTACAACGTACAGGGTGGCGCGCTGGAAATCGGGCAGGCCAGCACAAGAGCCGTGGTGACCAGCTGTATCACCATCTTGCTGGCCGATTATGCCCTCGCAGCCCTCATGCTTTAACACACACTCCGCAGACAGATGATTGAAGTCAAACACATACGGAAGAGTTTCGATGATAAAGTGGTGATCAAGGACGTGTCGGCCGTGATGGACACGGGCAAATGCAACCTGATCATCGGCTCCAGCGGCAGCGGGAAAACCGTGCTGATGAAATGCATCGTGGGACTGTTCAGCCCCGATGCCGGCGATGTCCTCTATGACGGCCAGGACTTCACCCACATGACCACCCAGGAGAAAAAAGACATGCGCCGGCAGATCGGGATGCTCTTCCAGGGATCCGCGCTGTTCGACAGCATGACCGTGGAAGAGAACATCATGTTCCCCCTGGACATGTTTACCAATGATACGCGGGGTGAAAAGCAGAAACGCGTGGACGAAGTGCTGGACCGCGTGCACCTCACGGACGCGCACAAAAAATTCCCCGCGGAAATCAGCGGCGGTATGAAAAAAAGGGTGGGCATCGCCCGGGCCATCGTGCTGAATCCGAAATACCTCTTCTGTGATGAACCCAATTCAGGCCTGGATCCGCAAACTTCCCTGGTAATCGACAAACTGATCAGGGAGATTACCGTCGACTTTAACATCACTACGGTGGTGAATACGCACGATATGAACAGCGTCATGGAGATCGGCGATAAAATCATCTACATGTACCAGGGCGAAAAGGAATGGGAAGGATCCAACAAGGAAATCATCTTTAACAATAACGAAAAACTCAATAGTTTCATTTTCGCTTCGGACTTCCTCCATGATGCCAAGGATATGCGGATGCTCGAAATGCGGGGAAAGATCAGCGACGACCGAAACATGGATGACCTCCTGAATAAATGATGATAACATCCAACATTCACTTACCCCTGAACCAATACGCATGAAGAAAGCGATCGCACTGTTGGTGGTTTGCTGCATCTCTTCCTGGATTAACAGCCACGAATTCTGGCTGCAGCCCAACCGTTTTCAGTATAAGTCGGGCGATCCCGTCCGCATACGTTTCCAGGTAGGAGAATCATTCAGGGGCGAAAACTGGACGGGAACCCGCGCTTCGGTGGAAAGGCTGGAACTGTTCTGGAAAGAGTTCGATGACGACCTGAAGCCCTTGATAGGTGATACGGTCCCGGGGGATTCCCTGATCATTCAATTTTTTGACGAAGGCACCGTGATGACGGTTTTTGAATCGACCGATAAATACATCCGGCTCGATCCGGCGGAATTCACTGCCTACCTGCAGGAAGACGGGCTACAGAATGCCATTGATTTCCGGGCCGGGGAAGGCGAGACCGATTCCGCCGGCAGGGAATATTACCGCCGCAGCGTTAAGACGATCTTCCAGGTAGGAAAAACCCTGGAAAACCGCTGTACCAAAATTACGGGCCTACCCCTGGATATCATCCCCCTTGCTCACCCTTACGCGCTTAAGAAAGGACAGTCGCTACCCGTTGAGGTACGCTTCAAGGGTGAAGTCCTGCCCCATTACCGGGTCAAATTATGGCACCGGCTGAACAGTAAAACCGAGGTAAAAGACCTGGAAACGGACAGTACCGGACAGCTACGCATTCCAGTTAGTCTCGCGGGGCAATGGATGGTCAGCGCCGTGCGGATGGAACGGATTGCCCGGGACAGCGCCGACTGGCAGAGTTACTGGGGGTCGTTGACCTGGGGATATTATTAGGAAGTGGGAAGTGAAAGGTGAAAAGTGAGAAGTAAAAGGGAGAAGTGAGCGGTGGGAGGTGAGAGGTGGGAGGTGGGAGGTGAGAGGAGAGAGGTGGGAGGTGAGAGGGGATATGGGGTAGGGAGTAACGGATAGGTGAGAGGTGGGAAGGTGAGAGGTGGGAAGGTGAGAGGTGGGAATTAGCAGCCATAGTCCTGCCCCTTCATTATCGCAAGACCATGAACCATGAACCACGAACCATGAACCACGAACCATGAACTGTGAACCGTGAACCGTGAACCTTTTTTAACTACATTTGCTACCAATTCCTAAAATCCTCTTATGTCTGTTTTAGTCAACAAAGATTCCAAGGTACTGGTACAGGGATTCACGGGCACGGAAGGCACCTTCCATGCCACCCAGATGATCGAATACGGCACGAACGTCGTCGGTGGCGTTACCCCCGGCAAGGGCGGCAGCAAGCACCTCGATAAACCGGTGTTCAACTCCGTGGCGGATGCCGTCAAGAACACAGGGGCTGATGTCAGCATCATTTTCGTACCGCCGGCATTCGCGGGCGATGCCATCATGGAAGCGGCCGACGCCGGCATCGGGCTGGTGGTTTGTATCACCGAAGGCATTCCCGTGCAGGATATGGTCAAGGTGAAGAATTACCTGCTTGGCAAAAGCACGCGCCTGGTGGGCCCGAACTGTCCCGGGGTCATCACGGCCGAAGAATGTAAAGTGGGCATCATGCCGGGCTTCATTTTCAAGAAGGGCAGCATCGGCATCGTATCCAAATCAGGTACCCTCACCTATGAGGCGGCCGACCAGATCGTGAAGGCAGGCCTGGGCATTACCACCGCCGTTGGCATTGGCGGCGATCCCATCATTGGAACCACCACCAAGGAAGCCGTTGAATTATTCATGAATGACCCGAAAACCGAAGGCATCGTGATGATCGGCGAGATTGGTGGCGGCATGGAAGCCGAAGCCGCCCGCTGGATCAAGGAACACGGTACAAAACCCGTCGTTGGATTTATCGCCGGGCAAACGGCCCCTCCCGGCAAACGCATGGGCCACGCCGGTGCCATCATCGGCGGTTCAGACGATACGGCAGAAGCGAAAATGCGCATCATGCGCGAATGTGGCATCCACGTGTCCGAGAGCCCCGCGGACATCGGCAAGCTGATGGCCGAGGCCATGAAAAAATAAGTTTAGGACCCGGCGCGGCAGCATAGTGCATAGATAGGCCTTCCGCATTTGTTAATGATATTGTAAACGGTTTTCCTTTCCCGGAAAACCGTTTTTTCATGTATGTAATTGGTGCGGCATGCACATCTATGAGTTAAACGGCTGCCGCATATGGTGTACCTTAGATTCAAGACAGATGACATGATGAAACATCTCTTCCTGCTGGTCCTCCTCGCTGGATGGGCCTGTTCCCTGACCGCACAGAAAAAAATGAATACCTACGAAACAGCATGGAAAACAGTGGACTCCCTTTGGCAGCAAAAAGGCCTGCCTGAATCCGCGCTGGCAGAAGTGCGGAAGATCTATGCCATGGCCAGCAAGGAAGGCAATGCGGCAGAACAGGTAAAGTCGCTGCTCTATATGGGACAACTGACCGCCATCAACACGGAAGATGCCGACAGCAAACAAATCGCCTTCCTGGAAAAAAACCTGTCCGCTGCAAAAGACCCGGTGCTCTCGCTCCTGCACAGCATGCTCGGCACCGCCTACTGGCAGTACTACCAGGAGCACCGCTGGGAAATCCAGGAAAGAACAGCCACCTTGGAAAGGGGCGATGATGTACAGACCTGGTCAGCCGAAGACCTGAAAGCCGCCATCCTGCTCCATTTCAACGCCTCCCTCCAAAACAGGGAGTTCCTGCAGGGTGAAAAACTGGATGCCTACCGGCCAGTTATCGAGAAAGGTACGCCTTCCACCGCAATGCTTCGCCCAACACTCTATGATTTGCTCGCCCACGCGGCGTTGTCGTACTATGCACAGGAAGGAGATTTCATCATGCCCAGGCCATACGGCCCCGCGGAAGGCATGGCCGGAAAGCCAAGGATATACGGAAACAACAGCAACGAAGATTTCCAGCAGGACAATGCAGTCTTCGCCCCCGCCGAGGCTTTTGCGTTGCACCGATTTACCGCGGAAGACAGCAGCAGCCTCCATTTCCAGGCCATCCTGCTCTACCAGGAACTGACACGCTTCCACCTCCGTGACGCCAAACCCGATGCGCTGATCGACCTGGAACTCGCGCGCCTGGCATTCGCCAACGCACAGACAGAACTGGAGGATGGATCCTTACTCTATATGAAAGCACTCTCCTTCCTGGAGAAAGCATACCCCGCCAACCCGGCCGTTGCACAGGCCGCCTACCTGCGTATCCAGGAACAGTATGGCGACGATGAGACAACCACAGCCGATGGGAAACCTACACAGGAAGCGGGCTTCCGGCCCTCCATCGCCGCCGAATGCCGACGCGTAATTCAAACCTGGCCCGCAACAGAGGGGGCCCTGAACGCCGCCCGCCTGTTGCAGGAACTGGAGAAAAAGGAATTCTCCCTGCAGGCGGAAAAAGTCAATATACCCGGCCAACCCTTCCGCATGCGGGTGCAGTATCGCAACATCGGAAAGATCCACTACCGCATCATCCCGGTGACGGAAGCGTTAACAGCGCTTGTGCGTAACCGTTGGGACGACCAGCTCTGGCATGCGATCAAAGCCCAAAAAGCCATCCGGGAAACGGAACAGGCCCTGCCTGCCACGGAGGACCTGCGTCCGCATGCCGTGGAAATCAAAGTGGATGCCCTCGAACCCGGTCACTACGCCATCCTGGCCAGCATCGATGGCGCATACCCGCTGGAAAAGAATGCCCTTGCCCTGCAGTATATCTATGTGTCCTCCATCGCTTATATCCAACAGGGCGAAGACTTCTTCGTACTCGACCGCGAAACCGGCAAACCGCTTTCCAAGGCCCAGGTGAAGGTTTCTTATGTCAGCTACGACTATACAGAACGAAAACAAAAGCCCGTACTGACCTCGGAATTGGTAACCGGACCGGATGGTTATTTCCGGCTTCCCAAGGGCGATCGCCGGCAAACCCAATACCAATTGGACATCCGCCACGGCAAAGACCGCCTGGCCATGAACGAAAGTTATTACGACTACCAGTATGAACCCGAAGACAGGGCAGCAGCCACACGCGCAGCATACGAAAAAGAAAACCGCCGCCTCTGGCTCTTTACGGACCGCAGCATCTATCGCCCCGGCCAGACCGTATTTTTTAAAGGCATGCTGGTTACCCGGGATTTCGATACCAAACGTTACAAAGTGGTGGAGGGCATATCGTCTTCCATTTTCCTCAACGATACGGAAGGGGAAGAAATCGATTCCCTCTCGAATTTGATTACTCATAGTCGCAGCAGCGAAAATAACCGCATCGCCCATGCGAAGGGTTACTGCACCACCGGCCTGTCCGGCTAATTTTCCAGTCTCAATAATGACTGATTGACCGCCAACGGCAGTCTGATATTGTTTTGCTTGTTGTTGCATTTTTTCCTCTTTTCCCCGCTCAGTCAGGGACTGAAAGATGTTGAGAAA
>JALOMP010000324.1 GCA_025455365.1 Chitinophagaceae bacterium
ACCCGGATAAATTTCCCGATCTGCCCTTCTCGGTATCCTTCATCGTGACTCAACAAAGCCATGTCCAGGGGATGAAGGAAATCGGTGATCTGGAAAAAGTTACCCATGCGGAGGATTTTCAGGCAAACCTAAACCAATCCCGCCAAATTGAATACCCAAAAAAAGGCCAAATCTGCCCGCGCCGGCAACAACAGACCTGCGGGTATTCGTTATCTTCGCGCCATGGACCAGATCCTGGAACAGATCAGACAGTATACCACAGAAATCAACGCCTTCGACAGTCACGCACCCGAGCAGCTGGAGTCCTTCCGTATTCGTTTCCTGGGCACCAAGGGCATCGTGAAGAACCTGATGGGCGAAATGAAAAATGTACCGGCCGATCAACGCAAGGAATTCGGCCAGGTATTGAACAGTTTCAAGCAGGCAGCGCAGGATAAATACGACAGCCTCAGGGCCGCCGGATCCACGGATGCGGCCCCTTCCATGGCGGGCATCGACTGGAGCCTCCCGGGTGACCCTGTGCCGGTGGGAAGCCGTCACCCTGTAACGTTAATGCGCAACCGAATTGTATCCATTTTCCAGCGGCTGGGCTTCGCGGTGGCGGAAGGCCCGGAAATTGAAGACGACTGGCACAATTTCACGGCCCTCAACCTGGCCGAGAACCATCCGGCGCGGGACATGCAGGACACTTTCTACCTGTCCAGGAACCCGGACTGGCTCCTGCGCACCCATACGAGCAATGTACAAATCCGCGAGATGGAGAAGGGCAAACTTCCCATCCGCATCATCTGCCCGGGCAGGGTTTACCGCAATGAAACCGTGAGTGCAAGATCACACTGCTTCTTCCACCAGGTAGAAGGACTATATATTGATGAACAGGTTTCTTTCGCAGACCTCAAACAAACCCTGTATTATTTCGTGAAAGAGATGTTCGGCGAGGACGTACGGATCCGGTTCAGGCCCAGTTATTTTCCTTTTACGGAACCCAGTGCCGAAATGGATATCAGTTGCCTGCTTTGCAAGGGCGAAGGATGTTCCGTCTGCAAGAGAACGGGCTGGCTGGAAATCCTGGGTTGCGGCATGGTGCATCCACAGGTGCTGGAAAATTGCGGCATTGATTCCGGCAGGTATAACGGCTTCGCGTTCGGAATGGGTATCGAAAGGCCCGCCCTTCTCAAATACGGCATCAAGGATATCAGGCTCTTCAGCGAAAACGACCTGCGATTCCTCGAGCAGTTCACCTCCGCCATATGATCAGGACCGTCATCATTTGCGGCGCGGGTACGATGGGCAGCGGCATAGCCGAGCTCTGTGCGCGCCATGGATTCCACACCATCCTCTATGAACTGGACCCGGAGCGTCTTTCCTCCGCCGCAACAAGGATACATCAAAACCTGGATGCCCTGGTTTCCAAAGGGAAGATCAGTGCCAACGAGGCAGCTGCGTCCATTGCGCGAATGGTATTTACCGCGGACATCCGGGCATGCAAAGGCGACCTGGTGATTGAGGCCATCATCGAAAAACCGGAAGCCAAACGTTCGCTGTTCAACCAGTTGGCCGCTTACAACGGAACGGAAACGATTTTCGCCAGCAATACTTCCTCCCTGTCCATCAGCCGGATCGCTGAAAGTGTACCTGGGCCGGAACGGGTATGCGGGCTGCACTTCTTCAACCCGGCACAGGTCATGAAACTCGTGGAGGTTGTCCGCGCGCCGCAGACCCGGGCCGACATCATTTCGCTGCTGGTGGAATTTTGCCGCCAGCTCGGCAAGGAGCCGGTGGTATGTAATGACTCGCCCGGCTTCATCGTCAACCGGGTGGCGAGGCACTATTACCTCGAGCCCCTGAGGCTCGCGGAAAAGGGATTATGCACCTATGCGCAGATGGATGCCCTGCTGGAGGCAGCCGGGTTCCGCATGGGGCCCTTCAGGCTAATGGACCTGATAGGCAATGACGTAAACTATGCCGTCACCGAGTCCCTGTATGAAGCCAGCGGACAGTCCATTCGCTTTCGCCCATCGCCCATACAAAGGGATAAAGTAAACCAGGGCGAGTTGGGGAGGAAGACAGGTAAGGGTTACTATGATTACAAGGCTGAAGGGTCCGGGTCTGAAGCCAAAAAATGAAGCCTGCCATTGAATAAAGGATTATCCATAAACTAAAGGGAGCCCGGTCCTTCACGCTACAGCATGTCAACAGAAAAAGATACTACCGCTCCATCAAAGGCCTTCGTCACCGGAGGAACGGGATTATTGGGCAGCTACCTGCTTCGGGCCCTGGTTGCCCGTGGTGTGCCCACCAGGGCCTTGTTCCGGAACCAGAAGCCGGAGCTGTTGACAGACAGTGAAAAAGCGGCGATCGAATGGGTGAAAGGGGACCTGCTGGATGCCGTGCAATTACGCGAAGAGATGAGCCAGGTGACGGACGTGTATCATTGCGCGGGCATGGTATCCTTTAACCCGGCAAGGTTTGAAGCCATGCGCACGACCAATGTGGAAGGCACGGCCAATGTGGTCAATGCGGCCCTTGAAAGCGGCATCCGCAAACTGGTGCATGTCAGTTCCGTATCGGCGCTTGGACGAAAGCGCGACCATGCCACCATCACCGAGTCTGTAAAATGGGACGATGAAGCCAATCTCTCGGCCTACGGTAAAACCAAATACCAGGCGGAAATGGAAGTATGGCGAGGCATCAGCGAAGGGCTGAATGCGGTGATCGTAAACCCGACGATCATCCTCGGGACAGGCGACTGGAACAAGGGTTCTGCTGCCATGTTCAAGAATGCCTGGAAGGAATTCCCCTGGTACACAGACGGCAGCAGCGGATTTGTAGACGCTGTCGACGTGGCCGAGGCGATGATCCGGCTGATGGAAAGTGACATCAGCGAAGAGCGCTTTATCGTATCGGCCGAAAACAGGACCTACCGCGAGATTTTTGCAGCCATGGCAAAAGGTTTCGGAAAAAAGGAAGCCCGCCGCAGGGCATCCCCATGGATGGGTTCCCTTGTATGGCGATTGGAAAAAATCAAATCCCTTTTTTCAGATACAGACCCGTTGCTCACCAGGGAAACCGCAGAAACCGCACAGATACATGTGTTTTACCAGGCCGACAAATTGCAACAGGCCCTGCCCGGGTTCCGGTACCGTTCATTGGACGAAAGCATCGCCCAATATTGCCGTGAATATTTGGTTAAAATGAAGCTGCCGTCGCAATAAACACGCAAGCCGGCGGTTATATCGATAAGTCGATTCCGTATGGTAAAATACCTCTCCTGCCTGTTGGCCTTCCTGTTTTCCCTGAGCGTGCATGCACAGGTTTTCCAGGTTTCCGGCAAAGTTACCGATAAGCAAACCGGCCAAGCCCTGTCCGGAGCTTCCGTAGTTTGTCAGCACACCACCATCGGAACCACCACCAATGCCGAAGGTATGTTCACCCTGAACCTGCCGCAGGGCGGGTACGACCTAGCCATTACCTACAGC
>JALOMP010000325.1 GCA_025455365.1 Chitinophagaceae bacterium
TATCGGATGCGGGTGAAAAATCGGTGGGGATTAATACGTTGTTCATACAGTCCTTTTATACCAACAAAGTACGGTCGCACCCATTAAGCCTCGCTAAGAACAGGATGAGAATGATGTTATAATCGGATTAAATGCGGATTAGAGTCAAACCAGTTTGCGATAGGCGTCGGTTTGAAAGGGCTACGCCGCGTTTTCCTGGAGTGGGAGTATGATCTTTACCCGGGTTCCTTCATCCACTTTCGAGTGCACTTCGATATTTCCTTTGTGCAGCCGGATAATATTATTCGCCAGGGGCATGCCGATGCCGTAGCCCGAATAACTTTTGGCATTGGATGCGCGGTAAAAAGGATCGTAGATATGTTTCAGTTCCTGCTCCGGTATGCCGATTCCATGGTCGCTGATATCGAGAATCGCCTGGCCGTCTGCCAGGGAGAGTGAAAATTTCACTTCCTCGTTGTCCGAATATTTACAGGCATTCAGCACAATATTGTCCAGTGCCACTTTGAGCAGCTCATAATTCCCGGTCATGCAGATATCTGTGTCTTGGTTCGGCATGTCTGTCATCTCTACTTTTACTTTATTGCCGGGTATCATTGCATCAATATTCGCTTTTACATCAAAGACGAGCTGGTCCAGGCGCACGGTTTCCCACAATTGTTTCTTCCCGTCGAATCCGGTCTGGGCCAGGGCCAGCAAGCCCCGGATGAGATGCTGCAGTTTTTCTGCCTGTTGGCCGATATGTTGGAGGCTCTGTTTATAGTCTTCCGCGTGGCGCTCCCTGGAAAGGGCATAGTCCGCTTCTGCCACGATGGCTGTCAGCGGTGTCCGGAGCTCATGGGACGCATTGCTGATGAAATTTTGCTGTGTTTCAAAAGTAGTTTCCAGACGGTCAAGCATGTGGTTGAAGGTCTTCACCAATTCTGATATTTCATCGATGTTTTCCTGTTTTTCCAGCCGCAGGTGGAGGTTACCCTCACTGATTTGCTGCACCCTACTGGTGATGCTTCGGAAAGGCTGAAATGTTTTGCGCGAAAAATAGCGCCCAGCCAGGAATATGGACACGATGGCCAACAGGAGCGTGATCAGCAGGGTATTGCGCAGGTGCATCATCACTTCGCTGCCGTAGGCGTTGGTGGCGGATTTAATCACCAGCCAGTTGCCGGTTTCATCCGGGTAGAGGAGTCCGGCATAATATCGTCCCCGCTGCTGGTAGAATACGGTTCTGCCGTTCGCTTGTACGATATCCTGCAGGTAGGATTCCGGCAGGCTTTGTCCCTTTTCCTGGATGAAGACTCCATCTTTATCCACTTTAATGATAAAGGCCTTTTCATCCGTGAGTCTTTCCAGGTATTGGCGCTGGATCTCCTTGAATGTTTCGGCGGACACATGGTCCTGCTCGAAGCGGAACTTGGCGGATATCCTTGCCCTGAGTTCGATGCGCTTGTAGAAGTCGTTGTGCGCGAATTTATCGGCAAAGAAATAAATGGTCAGGATAAGGGCCAGGACAACGGTTGCCGTGATGGCCGTGAACAGGAGAGTGGTCTTTGTCTGGATTTTCATGATGCAGGCATTGTCATGATTTCATCATATATCCCATGCCGATCACGGTGTGGATGAGCTTCTGATCGCTGTTCCGGTCGATCTTCTTGCGGAGATAATTGACGTAGACGTCCACGAGGTTGGTTCCCAGGTTGAAGTCGATACCCCATACATGTTCCAGGATGTCTATGCGGGAAAGCACTTTGTTCCGATTCCGGATAAAGTATTCAAGCAGCCTGAATTCCGTAGATGTCAGGCTCACCGGGGAACCTTGCTGCGTAACGATTTTGGCGTCAAAATCAACAGTCAGATCGCCCACATGCTGTATGTCATTTTGCGAAACGGGTAGATGTCTACGTCGGCCGAGTGAACGCAAGCGCGCTTCCAGTTCGGCAAACTTGAACGGCTTGACGAGGTAGTCGTCGCCACCGGCGTTGAGGCCGGCCACAATATTTTCCGTCGTGCCCAATGCGGTAAGAAACAGGATCGGCGTGGTTACGTTGTTGTCCCTGAGCTGCCTGCACACCTGCATGCCGCTGATACCGGGCAGCATGATGTCCAGGATGATGACGTCAAAGTCTTTTTCCATGGCCATATCCGCCCCCATGTGCCCATCCAGGGCCACCGTGATGCGGTACCCGTTTTCGGTCAGGCCCTTGTTGATCAGGCCGGCTACGCTGGGTTCATCCTCTATGAGCAACACTTTCATATGGGTTGATGTTTGCGGGCAACCATGCCACGAAATATTAAACGGGGCGATAAATCAACGGTTTTACGCCGCACTGCAAAGTATTGATATTTTCAGCCGGAACGCTGCTTCTAACCGGTTTCTAATATCTCCTGTCCAACCCGGAGGTCGGCATGGCCTTTCGAGATAGCCTACAGATGAACTATCTTTGCCAAGTCGATATCCCTTCAAACATCCTACCAATCCCATGCGCAGGCATACGCTGTTATATTCCATTCTTTTGCTGGCCCTTCCTTCCTGCCTGGAGGCACAGGCTGACAGCCTGCAGTTTATCCGTATCATGGCAATCAGCCAGGAAATCCGGGCTGTCCATGCGCCGGACAGGAGGGTGAAGCAATGGGTCATCGAACCCGTGGCCGCCGCTGGTACCTGGATCCTGCGGGGATATACAACGGAACCTGCTGCCCGCGCCAGCTTTTTCGATGCCCTTCAGAAAGCCGGAATCGAAACACGGGACTCCATCGAAATCCTACCTTCTGCGACCCTGGGAGAGCGGCGATTCGGCCTCGCCAATGTTTCGGTAACGAATAACCGGTATGAACCCCGGCAGGCAGCGGAAATGGCCACGCAGATGACCCTGGGCATGCCGCTAGAAGTATTGAAAAAGCAGGGTGGCTATTACCTTGTCCGCACGCCGGACGGGTATATTTCCTGGACGGAAGACCTGATGGTGGCCCTGAAAACCCGCGCGGAACTCAGCGCCTGGAACCAGGGAAAGCGGCTGGTGTATACCGATTACTTTGGACATGCATTTGCGATGGCGAATGAAGATTCACCGATTGTTTCAGACCTGGTAGCCGGGAATATCCTGAAACAAACCGGGGAAGCGAAGGGATATTATATGGTGGCGTTCCCGGACGGGCGTCAGGGATTTATCCCTAAAAAATCTGCCATGCCCTGGGAGAAATGGCTGTCTTCCCGCAAACCTGCCGTCCAACCGGTGGAAAACACCGCCCGCACCATGATGGGCACGCCTTACCTTTGGGGTGGCACTTCACTCAAGGGAGTGGACTGCAGCGGTTTCATCAAGACGGCCTATTTTCTGCAAGGGCTCATTATACCCCGCGATGCCAGTCAACAGGCAGGGATAGGCGAAGTAGTGGACGTCCTGGATAAGGACACGGTAAGCCTGGATAAAGCGCTGCGTAATCTCCGCCAGGGGGACCTGCTGTTTTTCTCCG
>JALOMP010000326.1 GCA_025455365.1 Chitinophagaceae bacterium
CATAAAGACCGAGAGCTTTGTGTCCTGCCGCATAAACGAAGTTATGAGTGCCGTACCGCCTTCCACCAATATGCTTTGGATACCTCTTTCCGAAAGTATCGCTAACACCGGTTCAAGATCATCCCCTTCCTGCATGCGCAGGTATTGAATATTGCCTTCGGTTTTTTCAACGACCGCATTCAGGATGATGGTGGGTGCATGACGGTTAAAGACCTGCCTGTCTCGCGAAAGGCGGAGTTTCCGGTCGGTCACGATACGCACGGGCTGGGCGCCTGTCCACAAACGGTTGGTCAGCATTGGATCATCCGCCAGTATTGTTTGACTGCCCACCATGATGGCCGCTTCTTCGCTTCGCCACCGATGGACCAGCCGGTTGGTGACTTCACCGGAAATATACAGGCGCTGGGCACCCGGACCGGCAATCTTGCCGTCAACGGTTTCCGCCCATTTGAGGATGATATAGGGCCTGTGCCGGGTATGGCGCGTAAAAAACCTTCTGTTGATGAATGCCGCTTCCTTTTCCAGGACCCCGGTGATCACGCGCACGCCGGCCGACTGCAACTGTTCGATGCCCTTCCCGTTGACATCCGGAAAAGGATCCCGATGGGCGATCACAACTTCGGGTATTCGTTCCTGTATAATTCTCCGTGAACAGGGCGGGGTCTTTCCGAAATGGGCGCAGGGCTCCAGCGAAACATAGAGGGTGGCCTGCGGCACCAGGTGCCTGTCCTTGTCCGGCACGGAATCCAGGCAGTTGATTTCCGCGTGAGGTCCCCCATACAGGCGATGCCATCCTTCGCCGATGATCCTGCCTTCATGCACCAATACGGCTCCCACCAGGGGGTTGGGGGCCACACGGCCTGCACCCAGGCCAGCGAGGTGGAGGCAGCGTTGCATATATGGGACGTGTTCTTGCAGGATCTTAGGGTTTTGACAGGTAGCAAAGATATAACGCCGGCGGAAGATCCGGCGCAGTTTTGCGTCAACACGCCGAGGCGCAGGGATAGCGGTTCGAAGAACCGGAACGAGACATAACAATCTCATCCGTTCGGCAGGCACCCCTGGGATGACATACACAACATGGCAGCACACATCTATGATTCAGGGCCTTTGGGCGGCAATCATCCGATCCAGGCCACCAAGGTCTTTGCGTAATTCAATATTGCGGTAACCCAGGGAGGACAGTAATTCCCTGGCAGCATCACCGGCCGATGCGTGAATCTCGAAAAACACGCTGCCGCCCCGCCGCAGTTTCGTCAAACCGAGGTTTGCGATGACCCGGTAAAAAATCAGCGCGTCATCGTTTTCTACAAACAGGGCCAGGTGCGGTTCATGGTCTTTGACATTGGATCGCATGCTTTCCATGTCGGACATCGGCACATAAGGCGGGTTGCTTACAATGACGTCAAATTCAGGAAGGTTGCCGGTCTGCAACGGATCCAGTATGTCTATCTCGAGGAAATGGATTTGCGCGCCTAGATCGACGGCATTCCGCTTCGCAACGTCCAGTGCCGCCGCGCTTTTATCAACCGCCCAGACCTCGGCCTGGGGCAGGAATTTTTTAAGGGCGATGGGTATGCAGCCGGAACCAGTGCCGATGTCGAGGATCTTGGAACTTGGATTTGGGAAGTGGGAAGTATTTGTGCCTGGTCCCGTATTCTTACTTCCCAGGTCCAAGATCCGAAATCGTACTTCATCCACGATCCATCCCACCAGCTCTTCCGTCTCCGGCCTTGGAATCAACACCCTCTCATCTACGTAAAAGCGCATCCCCGCGAACCAGGCTTCTCCCAGTACATATTGCACAGGGCGCCACTGCAGGAGTTCATGTTGGTATTTGTCAAATAATTCCGCCTGCTCAGCCGTGAATGTATCGGAACCATGTACCAGCAGGTCCGCGCGGCTCCACCCGGTAAGGTGTTCGATCACCCAGCGGGCAATCTGTGCGGATTCCGCCGGACCATACAGCGGCTCCAGTGAATCTTTTAAAATGTAATAGGATTGGTTGATCTGCATGACAGGCGCGATATAGGCCGGGAGTTAATGGATGCGCAGAGGATTGATGATTTCTTATGTAATGAAGTATGGGTCTTCATACCATCCCTTTTCACATCAGACCAATAACTGAAGACTCAAGACTCAGGACTAAGACGGCATCTATGGTTTTTCCACAGACAACACCGTCCTTGCACCCAGGTCCCTCGCCACGCGCATGACCGCCACCACGTCATCCACCGGCACGGATTTATCCGCATTGATGACGATGGTTGGGATGTCCGTTTTTTCCTTCTGTATGGCAGGCAAGAGGGCACTGCGAAGGGAATCCACCGGCACACGGGTGGTCCCTACAAAGAATTGCTTGTTTGCATCAATCGAAACCACCACGTTCTGTTTGGCCTTGGTATCGCTCTTGGATTTGGGTTGCGACAGCTTGATTACATTCGGGTTGGCCAGGGTGGACACGATCAGGAAAAACATGAGCAGGATGAACAGGATATCGTTCAATGCATCCGTAAACACTTCGGCCTCGCCCCTGAATTTTTTCCGTAACTGCATGCCTTACTTGGTGGGTTCTTGTAATATGTCTAGAAAATCTGCCGCCGCTACTTCCATACTGTTGGCTGTCTTGTCCACCTGCGTGTGGAGGTAACTGTACCCCAGGAAAGCCATAAGCCCTATGAGCAGCCCGGTAATGGAGGTCACCAGCTTCACATAGAGACCACCGGCAATGGTATTGAGGACGAACTCACCTGTTGTGTTTATGTCAAAGAAAAGCTGCATCAAACCGGCCAGGGTTCCGATGAAGCCGAAGATCGGCGCGGCCCTGGAGATCACGGACAGTACATTCAGGTTCCTCTCCAGGTTATACATTTCAAGCTGGGCCACGTTTTCCATGCTGCGTTCAATGGCTTCAATGGGCTTGCCGATGCGCTGGATACCTTTGTCGATGATCCGCGCCACCGGGTTGTTGGTATTCTTGGTGATGGAGCGGGCCGCGGTGATATTGCCGTTTACAATATGATCCCTGACAATGCGCATGAAATTTTCATCCACCTTGGCCGCCTTGCGTATGGCGATATTCCTTTCGAAGAAAAAGAAAACGGCGCCGATGAACATCAGGGCGAGGGGGATCATGAGGGGACCGCCCGACTTAAGGATATCCCAGAGATGCATCTCTTTCGGAGGCGTTACGGATTGTGCGGTGCGGTTCAGGCTGTCGGCCACCTGGGTTGCCAGGTTACCTGCCTGCAGAAGCCATCCTATCATAAGGTTTGTCTTTTTTCAGGATTTGGTTTGTCAAATCAACGATTCTTTCCCGCCTCTGACGGTTTAAAAACGCTAAAGTTGTGCAAAGATGCGGCATGTTAGGGGAATGCGGAGTAATGATTAACAATTCTTTTGGGTTGACGGTTGACAGTTCGTTGTTCATGGTTCATA
>JALOMP010000327.1 GCA_025455365.1 Chitinophagaceae bacterium
ATGAGGCTGCAACACTTCTCCGGTTATCAAGAACTCAAGTTAAGATTGCCATTGAGCAAGGTACGAAGCCATAAATTCTCTCTTCTGGTTGCTCGATCCACCGTAAAAATACCAGGCCCGGTTTCCACGGGCAAACACCATTACACCCGCCAGTATTTGGCTATCAAGTTCAGCCAGATAAAATGAAGCGTGTTCGTCCTGCAGTTTAGCGGTCAGCCGCTCCGTGGAAATAGCCTCTTCCCGGTAATTTTGCATTTTTCCCGCCATGTTCCCGTCACCTCTCAATTTAGGTTCCGGTAAATCTGCGGCGTGACACCCACTTTCTGCTTAAACCGGCGGGCGAAATGCTGCGGATATTTGAAGCCCAGGTCATAGGCTACCTCGCTGATGGATTTCTCCGACTGCAGCATCCTTTCTTTCGCCATATCGATCAACTTCGATTGAATATAGTCCTGTGCGGATTTGCCGGTTTCCTTCCGGATCAAATCGCCAAAGTAATTGGGCGATAAATGCAGGGCGCTTGCACAGCTCGCAACCGAAGGTAATCCCTGGGCATGCGGCTTGTCCGAAACGAAATGCGCATTGAGCACCTCCTCGAATTTCTCGAGGATTCCCTTGTTCAGGGTATCCCGGGTCATAAACTGGCGATCGTAAAAGCGGGTGCAGCGCCTCGTTCACTTCATAGGAGAAGAAGCTTTATTCGCCGATATGTTTCCCAAGCGGTGTACCTTTAATGAGATCCGGATGAAACAGGAGACCCCAACCTTTGGGGCTGACCGATTCATCTGGTTTCGGTACCCCGATAACCTGGCCCGGAGCGGTGCATACCAGGGTGCCTTCCTGGTAGTCGTAATGCCCCCATCCATACTTCAGGTCGCCACATTTAAGTACTTTCAGGTAGACGGCAAGGACGCCGAAATTATAGGAATTGTCGGCAGTGCCATTTACGGGGACCTGATCAGGAATAGTGGTAGGTAAATCCGTAATCCGTATAAAGCCCGCTCCATGGCATTATGTGAGTTTTGCCTCACCAAATATTTCGTAGATGACCAACATGAAGTGTGTATCCTTTCTGGGCCTGTTCTGGTTGATCTCCCTCTGCGGTTATGGCCAGCAGATTGATTCAACGAAGGCACCCACGCTCTTCGCGGGCAAACTCGGATTGACCAGCAATGGCTTTTCGATCGTGCCCACTTTTTCGCTGAACAGCCCGGCGATGATCGTGCTCCTGTCCTGGCGTAAGAAGAAGTTTAGCATTGACCCCGACATCAGGCTGACGCCCGATCTAAAAAGGGGGGGTATGGTTTTATGGTGCCGCTATTATGCAATTGAAAAGCCGAAATTCAGCCTGCGGGTGGGCGCACACCCGGCCCTTAATTTCCAGCCACGCCAGGTGGTCACCAACGGCGATACCTCCACGATATCGCAAATGCGCCGCTTCCTGGCCTTTGAAGTCGCGCCCGTGTTGAGGCTCACGAAGAACCTGGACCTGGGCTTCTACTACCTGCAGGGCCATGGCCTGCAGTCGGATGGACCGCAGACGACGCATTTTGTGAACCTGAATATGGGAATCAACAATATCCGGCTGGGCAGGAAACTCCGGTTGGCGTTATTCCCCGCTGTTTACTATCTCAACCTGGATGGGAACGACGGCTGGTACTTCACCGGGAGCGCGATATTGTCTAACCCGAAATTGCCGTTCACACTGGAATCCGCGATCAACCAGACATTTACCTCTAATATCCCGGGGAACAAGCAATTTATGTGGAATGTGTCGATCAACTACAATTTCCGGAAAGTACTGAGGCGGGTGAAATAACCAATCACGCGCATATTTTTTTTATACAGTGCGCAATATTTTCTCCATTTTTTTACCCTTGGCCAATTCATCTACCAGTTTATCCAGGTACCTGACCTTCCTGGTCAGAGGATTTTCGATCTCTTCGACGCGATACCCGCAAATCATGCCCGTGATGAGGTGTGCATGGGGATGGAGGGAAGCATTTTGAAAGAAACGCTCAAAACTGGTTTTTTCTTCGATGAGTTTCTGCAGGGACTTCTCGTCATACCCCGTTAGCCAACTGATGACCTGGTTCAGTTCTTCCCTGGTCCTGCCTTTCTTTTCCACTTTGGCCAGGTAAGCAGGGTAGACCGATGCAAAACTCATCTTTGCAATTCGAATATCCTGTGTGTTCGAAGTATTCACGTTGTACACTGCTTATGATGTGTTATAATGATTTGCACTCTTTCAGCGGCACCCGGGCTGGCATACTTTCCCTATCCTGTTTATAGGGTCGGGCCTCGCTTGCCGGCCCCAATAGTATCTCCCGGATTTCTTATCGCCCTTCTACACTCAGGCATTCCCCAACAAAACCGCATCCAGGTCTTCGCCCGGCAGGGCGATGATTTTTTCCGCTACCGGATCCCATTCAATTCGCCTTCCCAGTTTATACGACAGTCCTCCCATATGCGCCGAAATTGCTTCTTCGAATCCTTCCTTGATGGAGCAGCTAGGGGTACCGCCATTTCGGATGCAGCTCAGCCATTCCCGCAAGTGCAGGAAAGTGGTGTCCACACGCTTACCGTCGCGGTAGGTCCAGAGAAGTCCCTTGTTGGCAAAATATTTCGAGGTGGCGGAGGTCACGGCATCGGTTCCGCTCACAGCCGGGTCGTACTGGTAGATCGGTACGTCCGGTTCAATGCGTTGTTCCTTGATCAAGTCCGCATATTTGGTGGACCGCGGATCGGCATACACGGTAATCCGGTTGCCCAGTTCCATGCTGCCATCATGTCCCATCAGCAAGGTACCGCGGTCAAACTGGTTGCCCAGGGTAGCACTGTAGATGAAGGTCATTCCTTTCTCTTTCCCTTTCTCCTGGCTTCCCCCGGTTGTGAAATCCGGGAAATCCATGTTAACCTGCATGACATCCGGAACATTGCGACCGTCGCGGTGGGTGTAAATACCGCCGGAGGCCGTCACTGATTTTGGAATGCCCATTTTCAGGAGGCAGTTGATCCGGTCGTAATCGTGCGTCATCAGGTCGCCCGACAAGCCCGATCCATAGGCCCACCATTTCCTCCAGCGGAAGAAATGCTCGAGGTTGAAATCTTCCTTCGGTGCGTTTCCCAGGAATAGATCCCAGTCGATTGTTTTGGGACTGGCTTTCTCATGTATTTCGTACTGCCAGGCCCCATTGTCATCATTCCGGTTGGTATTGGTTTGCACCAGGGACACGTGCCCGAGGATGTTTTTGTGGATGATATCCTGGGCGGTGAGAAAGCTTTGGGTCTGCCGGTGCTGGTGGCCTACGGCGAAAACCATTTTCGGGTTTTTCAGCACCGTTTCGCGCAGCAGGTAGGTTTCCGATATATTATGTGTCATGGGCTTCTCCACGTACACGTGTACCCCGGCGTTGAGCGCTTCGATGG
>JALOMP010000328.1 GCA_025455365.1 Chitinophagaceae bacterium
TCCAGTTCCTTCCCTTTATAAAAGAGCTTTCTCCGGGGCACGACCGGCAACCCCTCCAGGAGATCATGGGTCTCTTTGCGGTTGTGCGTCTCAATATACCCGATTTTCACGTCGATGCCGTTTTTCAGGAGCGACTGCGCCTCCTGCAGCATGCGGTAGGTCTTGCCCACGCCGGCGCTCATCCCGATATAGATCTTGAACTTGCCTCGCCTCGACTTCTTAATCAGGTCTAGAAAATGCTGTACGTTATTTTCCTTTTCATCGGGCATATGCATGCATTAATTGTACGATAAAAGGCATTGTTGTGCTCCACAGTCATGTCTCAGGTTAGGTATGTCGCTTCAGGAACTGGCCATTATACATCATCCCTAAAATCTTACAGCGATAGATCCCGTAACGAACGTATTGTACTTCACTGCTTCTGTATTTTTTATAAAGATCTCATCCTTACTGTTCCATTGCCTGGCTTCCAGCCGCACCAGTACATTTTTCGCCGGGCTGTAATCAACATTCAGCGAATATCCGATCGTCTGAAACCCGTTGGGTGTGCCGGTGGCGATTATTACGCCGGACGCATCATTGTAATACTCCACCCGGGCGGCAACGGCCCAATGTTCACTGATATTGTATTTCAGGATGCCAATGGGCGAGTACCAGGTATTCAGTCCATTACCGGAAATATTTTTCTCTTCTGTTCCGATATCGACACCCAGGGTCAGTCCGAGTTCATCCGTGATGCTGAAGATTCCGTATACATTGTTAAGCACACGAATCAGGCGGGCGCTGTCAGGTTTATCCGTGCCGATGAACGTGCTGTAATTCAGCAGGAATTTATCAGAAGGCTTATATTGAACCTGGGTACCCCAGCTCAGCATTGAATTTCCTTCCACCCGGGTGATCCGCTGCCAGCCGTTCAAGGCAAGGATACTGAACAGCCACTGCCCGTTATCGGTCGTAAAGGTAAGTTTTGCACCGGCTTCATAGTAGGGCGTATTGTCGGCCATGATGCTCCTGGTCAAGGTCCAACAGTCCTTGCTGACAGCACTTTCAAACCCTATGTGCGATCCAAATATCCCTGCATCCAGCCACAGGTTCTTCTTCCTGCTGAGCTTCATACCGGCATTGGCTTCATACACATTCTTCAGGACACCGGGCTCGGCCGCATAGTTGGCATTCATATATGTACCGGCAGCCAGGGCAAGGTTGGCCCGCACATGCTCTGTGTTGTACGCCGCCTTGAGAAACCCAAGATTAAGATTGAATTCGTTGTGCCGGTTATGGGAATACACAAAGGGAGGCCTGTTTCCATTTTCCGGCTGTCCGAAATCATAGGTATAGTAGGCTTCGAGATACCCGCTAAGGTTCAGGGATTTTGTACTGTTGTCTGTCTGGGCCTGCATGCCGATGGAAAACATCAACAGGGCCGGGAATAGAATCTTTTTCATCTTTTAATCATCATTGGTTTATCGGAGGCCATCCAGGGCAATGTTCAGTTTCAGCACATTGACCCGAGAAGGCCCGAAGAGCCCCAGTATTGGGCGTTCAACCTGGTTTTCGATGAGCGCATCCACATTGGGTCTTGAAATACCCCTGATCCGGGAAATCCTTTCAGCTTGTACGCGGGCGGCCTGGACGGAAATATGCGGATCAAGGCCACTGCCACTGGCCGTCACCAGGTCTACGGGAATATCGGCTTTCCGAATCCCGGGATGATGGGAGATGAACGTGTCGATCCGGGCCCGTACCTGTGCGAGGTAATCGGGGTTGGACGGCCCTTTATTGCTGCCGGCTGATCCTGCTGCATGGTAACCCACGGCGGAAGGCCTGCTCCAGAAATACCGCTCATCCGAAAAGGAATAGCCGATATTGGCATAATATGTTCTACTCCCTTCCGTGATGCGTTCAGCCATTCCGCGCTGTGGGGTTGCCTGGGCGATGGTCCAGATGAGCAAGGGATACAGTCCTGAAAAAACAAGGATCGTGACAAGTGTCAGCCGGATGGACGGCATGATGTATGATTTCATCATATTTTATTTTTGCAATTAGATTGACTTTTTACATGATTGCAGCTACCACGAGGTCGATCAGCTTTATACCGATAAAGGGAACGATGATGCCGCCCAGCCCATAGATCAGCAGGTTCTGGCGCAACAGGGCGCTCGCGCCAATCGGTTTGTACGCAACCCCTTTCAGCGCCAGCGGGATCAACAGGGGAATGATGATGGCATTGAAGATCACGGCCGACAGGATCGCGCTTTCCGGGCTATGGAGTTTCATGATATTAAGACCCTGCAGGGCCGGAATCGAACTGATGAACAGTGCGGGCACAATCGCAAAATATTTCGCCACGTCGTTGGCAATGCTGAAAGTGGTGAGGGTACCCCGGGTCATCAGCAACTGCTTGCCGATCTCCACCACCTCGATGAGCTTTGTGGGATCATTGTCCAGGTCAACCATATTGCCGGCTTCCTTTGCGGCCTGCGTGCCACTGTTCATGGCAACGCCCACATCGGCCTGGGCAAGGGCAGGCGCATCGTTGGTGCCGTCTCCCATCATGGCCACCAATCGCCCCTCCTGCTGCTCCCTGCGGATATAATGCATCTTGTCCTCCGGCTTCGCTTCCGCAATAAAATCATCCACACCGGCTTTTCCCGCGATAAACTTCGCCGTAAGCGGGTTATCGCCGGTTACCATCACGGTCTTGATACCCATTTTGCGCAAACGCTCGAATCGTTCCTGGATACCCGGTTTGATGATATCCTGCAATTCAATCACCCCGATGACTGCTTCATTCTCCGCCACCACCAGTGGGGTGCCTCCATTGCTGGAAATACCCCTGACAATCTCTTCGGTTTCCCTGGGCATGGTATTCCCGTTCTTTTCGCAGAGCCTGCGCAGGGCATCGGCAGCTCCTTTCCGGATTCGGACAGGATCACCGCTACCGGAAACACCCTTTGGAAGATCGATTCCCGAACTGCGGGTTTCCGCCGTGAATTTCACAAAGCGAGGGTGCTGCAAATTAAAATTGCTCCTGTCAATGCCGGCAAGTTCCACAATGGACTTCCCTTCCGGCGTTTCATCGGCCAGTGAGCTCAATACCACCGACTGGATGAAATGTCCTTCGTCAACCCCGTGCGCAGGATAAAAATTCGTGGCTTTGCGGTTGCCTATCGTAATGGTGCCAGTTTTATCCAGCAAGAGCACATCAATATCGCCAGCCGTTTCTACGGCCCTTCCGCTTTTGGTAATCACGTTCGCCCGCAACGCCCTGTCCATGCCCGCGATACCGATCGCGGACAGTAATCCTCCGATGGTAGTAGGGATAAGGCATACAAACAGGGAAATAAATGCCGCAATGGTAATAGGGGTTTTTGCAAAATCACCGAAAGGTTTCAGCGTCACGGTAACAATAATGAACA
>JALOMP010000329.1 GCA_025455365.1 Chitinophagaceae bacterium
GCCTGATTCGATGGGCGTGTCAGGATTGAACATGCCATGCCCTGCCAGGTGCACAATCTTGTATTCATTGCTATAGAGCGCTACGATGATATCTTCCGACTTCGCATTAGCTAAAAAACGCACACTATAACCTTCTGCTTCCAGCGATTCACAGGTGACTTTCCCCTCTGCCAGCGCCCCTGGCAACTGGGGTGCATAGCCCTGCAGCAGCGGATCGGCAATCACCAAAGCGTTGTTGTTGGCGATCTGGTTGATTTGGGTGCTGTAATCCATGGTGCTCAGCTGACGGATCATTTTGGCGCTCACGGATAAAGGATGCGCGTTGTGAACAGCGTCCTGCAGCATTTCCCAGGGATACCCGGCGGTGGTCTTGTCCAAAATCCAGAGAATGTTTTTCTGCTTCTTGAGATCTTCCTTGAAATCATTCGGAATGATCAGCTCGAAAATTGTTTTGGCAAGGTCTGTGGAATACTGCTTTGAAGAAGACAGCATCCCAAACAGGGAATCAATCACTTTCCGGTTATGGAGCAGGGTTCTTTTTTCCTCCCGTGCACCGGAGGTGGACATGCTGAAATTCAGTATCATGGCATCATTGCCGGGATCGGCACTCCCGGTATCCGGCTTCCTGTATTCAACCGTAACACGGGTCCACCACTCTGCCGTATCATTGTACAAAAGGCGTTTGGATCGCCCCGGCCTCTTCTTCAGGTAGACCGGATCAAACGCAATCCGAAGGGAGATATCGTTCTCGTTTTCCAGCTTTTTCAAGGCCCGGAAACAAGTCAGCGCCTTATCGTGATAGAGCTCGATGAATTCAATGCATTCCAGCAGTTTGGGAGCGTCTCCGTGCGACTTGAGGATATTCTCATTGGCTTTCCGGGCGGCCAGGACGATGGCCCTGACCGAATTCTCAATGGAGATACCGCCATACCCGCTGCAAAGCAGGAGCGAACTGATGCCGATTTTGGCGTCACCGGAAAACTTCCCGGATTGCTCATTGCCATTCAGCTGAAGAAGATAATAAGTCAGCGATTTTTCCACGCTTTGCGAGAGCTGGAAGGCAGTGACTTTATCCGGCGTGCCAAGACCGGCCACAAGGCTTCCCTTGAATTCTCCCTGTTGCGGCAGGATCAATACATGCTGCCCGATATCGCCCGGGTATAGACCCAGGCGATGCCTTTTGGCCAGCTCGCCACCCAGCAAACTATCCACTGCCTTTTCAGCCTGCAGTATACCATCGTTCTTGAAATGCCCCAGCAATACCGGGTAGTTGGAGAATCGCAGATCCCCATGTACTACGGACACGGACAGCGGCGGATTCGATTCCTGGATCATCTCTTCGGTAGTAAGGCCCAGCAGGCTCTGTTCCACGTCCGAGGGCGATATATTGAATTCATCATCTTCAATGCCGCGGAAAAGTTTTTGTGTGGCGGGCACCACGGGCCGCTTGGTTGAAAACTGCCGGGTAGATCCCGTTTGCAGGATTTCGAGGAACCCCTTGAACAACGAAGGCTCATTGGCCAGCTTGCCGTGCGTGACCGGAACGTAATACACCTGGTTGCTTTCCACCAGTGCTTTGGGTATACCCGAATCCCAGGTAACGCTCTGATCGCCCTCCGCCGTATGCAGGAAAACCATCGACCGGCTTCCTCCATCCCCTTCAATGCGTATGCCTGCCGGCGTGGATGTATCCTGTCCGGCAACATAGACGATGTTTTGATAGTCGATGGTATCCTGCCTGGCCAGGATATTGTCGCGATATTTTTTGAAATCGCCCAGGTCAGTCGGCTCGGGAATCGGCCATTTATCGTCACCAAACACAGCCTTCAGCATATTCCAATGCGCCTGGTCTCCAAAATCGTGTCCCTGTTCCGGATCAATCGGCATCAGGTTCAGCAAACCCTGGAACCTTGAAAATATCCCGAGAAGTTTCTTCCGACTGTTGAGCAAGTCTACCCTGCCCAGGGTTTTGATGATGGAGTCTTTGCCGAATAAGACATAGGGAATCCTGAACGAACCGCCCAGGGGCGATCCCAGGAATATCAACTTAAATCCATCCGACTGAGAGAGGCCTTTCCATGTATCCGGGTGACCCAGCATGAAATCCCGGACCAATACCCCGCCCATCGAATGGGCCATGATCTTGATGGGCTGTTTATGAACAAGCAATTTCTGAACTTCTTCATTGAACCTGGCAGCACTCTCCGTTAAAGGCAACCTCCAATCATACGCGAAGGTTACCACATCAAAGTTTTCGTTTTTCAGGAATGCACCCAGGCTGGCGTAGGAAGTACGGATGAGCCCCGTTGCTTCTATGCCCTTTTCTTTCATGCGCAATTCGGGAAGGGCCCCGGTAATAAACTTGAAATAATTGATCCAGATGCGCTGCCCGTTTTTCCGCAGGGAAGAACCCATGATGCCCGGGAGTAGAATCACGATAGGCTTTTTCCCGCTGACCGATCCTTCACTGTATTCACCACCTTCCAGGTTCAGGAGTGCCTGCCTGTCGAGTTCGGCCTGAGACACTTCGGAAACCAGTTTGAATCCCGGTATCGCGGCGCCGGGTTCCGTGATCAGCACCTGTACAATTGCCTGCCGGGTATCCGGGTTTTCAAAATAGCTGAAATGATCTGTCTCACGCTGGCTGTCTGCAAAGAAAAAAACCTTCTTCAACCGGTTGGTTCCTTTATACATCGATGCCGTATTGACCACCAGGTCGTTCCGCTTCCGGAAAAAAAGTTTTGACGCAATAATGAGCAAGCCTTTCAGGCGAAACTGATGGACACAATACCCGGATATGACATGCAGGTAATTGTCGATGTTAATCCTCGGGTATCCACCCGTGACGGGCGGTGTGTTCAGGATTTTAATGAATGGAGAATCCGGGTTCATGGCTTCCAGCCCGGGAAGCAGGTTCACATCATTTTTACTTTTCAGGACGGCAGAAACAAGATTCCGGAATGCGGTGTACACCGGGTTCGCCATCCATCCCGTGGCCAGTCCCAGCAGGTTTAACGTGGTATTGAAGAAATGATCCATCCGCCTGGAAGCGAGGGTAGTACCGGCCGCCGGACAGGCAACGCGGATATAGCGACTGATGCGGATATTCTTCTTCTCCAGCAACTTCGCGGTATCCCTGATGGCATTGATGTCATCAATCCTGTTCTCCGCTTTCAACGCGTCAATTTCCGTGCTGGTAAAACCCTTCTCGGCGGAATCACTATGGAAAAAGCGCGACAGGATGTCCCCTACCAGGCCACCACGGGAAGTAGTGATGAGATCGATGGAGCAATCATCCGGCAAAGCCGATACCAGGTCCTGCGTATTCTTCAGGGGACTTTCCGTCAAGGTGCGGTGTTCAAATGCCAGGATGCGGTCCGCGTACTGGCTATGCATGAATTGCCAGGCTTCCGT
>JALOMP010000330.1 GCA_025455365.1 Chitinophagaceae bacterium
GGAGCCGGATCCACCACTTTCAGCGGCTTGGTACGGGCGGCCATGATGCCCCGCATGTTGGGGATCCGCGCCTCCGCCATCCCTTTCTGGCTGGACACCACCAATGGAAGGGCAACTTCGCAGGTTTCCTCACCACCCTCTATCTCTCGGGTAACCGTGGCCGTGGTACCCGCAAGTTCGAATTTGGTGGCCAGGCTTACATAAGGCATATCCAGCAATTCCGCCAGCATACCTCCGATCGACGATCCGTTATAGTCAATGGTTTCCTTTCCGGTGAAAATCAGGTCATACCCGCCGGCCTTCGCCAGTTCCGCGATTTGCGCGGCCACAAAATAACTGTCATCGCTGTCCGCATTCACCCGGAGGGCTTCATCGCCACCCAGGGCCAGCGCCTTGCGGATAATCGGTTCCACATCCGCCAAACCAACCGTGACCAGGTGTAGTACGGTGGCCGGTTCCTTTTCTTTCAATTCAAGGGCGCGTACCAGCGCATACCATTCATCATACGGGTTTATGATCCATTGTACCCCGTCCGTGCTGAATTTCGTGTTGTTGTCCGTGAACGCTATTTTTGCCGTTGTGTCCGGCGTTTTGCTGATGCATACCAGTATTTTCATACGTAAGTTTTTTTTTAATCGAAACAGCGCAAGGCATAAGGTTGTTTATGCAACCATTGGGCTCACAAATATAGTCAGCCCACGTAGAAATGCATAGTTTGGCTTCGAATTATTTTTAGCATGGATCGAATTGAACAGTTAAGATCATTCCTGGCCCGGAACCCGGACGACCTGTTTAGCCGCCATGCCCTTGCGATGGAATTTGTTAAACGGGGCGACGACGATTCGGCCAGGCAGATGCTTGAATCAGTCCTGGAATCCGATCCCTCGTATGTCGGATCTTATTACCACCTGGGCAAGCTCCTGGAAAGGGCCGGCAAGGAAGAGGCGGCCATGGAGGTTTACCGAAAGGGTATGGAAATGGCACAGAAGGGGGGCGACAGGCATGCGTACGGGGAACTGAACACGGCGCTATCGCTCATCGAGTAACCGTTTTGATCCCCGGCCAGGACCAGGCAATCATAGGATATTATCAAAAAAGATGTCAGCGGCTTATTCATTCTAAATCATGTCTACAGGTCAGCAGCAAAGTCTTGTTACACGGGTGGACGCATTCATTCGGGATGAGGGTTTGTTCCGCCGGGAACAGACCCTATTGCTGGCCGTGAGCGGAGGATTGGATTCCGTGGTACTGTGCGAACTGATGCACAGGCTGGGCCGGAATTTCCAGGTGGCCCATGTTAATTTTCAGCTGAGGGGCGAAGAGAGTACCCGAGATGAACAATTTGTCCGATCATTGGGCGAACGCTACCAGGTGCCTGTGCATGTACACCTGGCGGATGCCACCAGGTATGCGATGGATAACCGGTTATCAATCCAGGAAGCTGCGCGGGTGATCCGGTATGCGTGGTTCAGGGAGCTGATCGGTATGTTGGATGCCGGGTTTGGGATGATCCAAGAAAAAAAAGACCATTTGGACCGTGAACAACGGACCAGGAAGCCCGGATTTCGTTTACTTACGGCGCATCATCTTGATGACAACATCGAAACCGTCCTGATGAATTTTTTCAAAGGCACCGGTGTCTCCGGTTTGCGCGGCATGTTGCCTGCCACGGAGAGTGTAGCCAGGCCCCTGCTTTTCGCCCGAAAATCAGAACTCGAATCCTTCGCGGTACAAAACGGCCTTCAGTGGGTAGAGGATTCATCCAACCGGGAGTCAAAGTACAGTCGCAATTTCCTCCGCCACCACATCATTCCGGAAATCGAAAAATTGTATCCACAATTATCGGCTAACCTGGAATCGCATATTAGCCGATTCAGGAGCGTGGAAAAGTTTATGGATGCATCCATCGCGCATAAGCTCCAAAAATGGCTGGTTCAAAAGGACGGCGAAGTGCTTGCGCCTGTGAACCGGCTCAGGCAGGAACCAGGTGTGGAAACGATCCTCTTTGAACTGGTCTCGCGCTATGGGTTCAGTTCCGCCCAGGTACCTGAAGTAAAGCACTTACTGGAAACAGACACAGGCCGGCAGGTAACCTCCGCCACCCATCGCATTTTTCGCAATCGTGCCTGGCTGATCATCGCTCCTTATCAAACGGATACTGCGCAAAGCATCCTTGTCGAATCCTTGCCCGCGTCATTCCGGGTAGGAAACGGGTTTGTGGAAATCGATCGCATGACCAGGCCACCCACGGATGCTGAGTTAAAGTTGCCCGATATCCACTACCTGGACGCTCGAAACATAGACCTGCCACTGCTGGCGAGGCGCTGGAAAAAGGGCGATTATTTCTACCCGCTGGGAATGCAGAAAAAAAAGAAACTGGCCCGGTTTTTTATTGACGCAAAACTATCACCCACACAGAAGGAAAAGCAATGGGTTATAGAATCATCAGATCGTATCCTGCTGTTACCCGGCCAGCGCATTGACAACCGGTTTCGGGTCCTGCCTTCCACAAAGGATGTCATTCGCGTTTGGTTCCGCGCAGGCTGAATGGAAGCGGTCCTGGACATCTGCATGCCCTGGAACCTTCAATTCATGTTTGTAAAAACCTATGACACCATTAGAAAACCTTCTGGATGAACTGCTGAACCAGGTCCACCGGTGAAAAAGCACGTGCGGCGATGATGGTGAACACCACGCCGAACACGGCTCCCCAGAAATGTGCGTTATGGCCGATATTGTCTCCTCCCCGTTTTGCCAGGTAATACGATAATCCCAGGAAGACAAAACCGAAAATGTATCCCGGAATGTCAATCGGGATGAAGAAAAATCGTATCGGCATCGTGGGCTCGATGGTGATGGCGGCAAAGATCACGGCGGAAACAGCACCCGACGCCCCCAGGGCCCGGTAAAAACTCTGGTTGCGGTATTTAAAATAGTCCGGTACGCAGGCGGCAACCAGGGAGAGAACGTACAGGCCTGTGTATAAAGCCTGTGTTTTGTCTCCAAACAGCACCGGGAAAAGGAATTTTTCAAGGGCGATCCCGAAGGAATACAGGGAAACCATATTGAACAGGAGGTGCATGGTGTCTGCATGCACCACACCGCCGGACAGGAAGCGGTAAAACTGGTTCTGCCGGTTGATTTCATAAGGCCAGAACAAGAGGTCTTCCTTCATTTTATGGTTGCTGAACGCAGGAAAGGAAACAAGGCAGGTGATGATGATGATGATCAGGGTGATGCTCATGGTATACGTTTGGGTACGTTGGTTAACGATGATGGTATTTTTCGTTTCGAAGGATGGTGCAGGCCCGGTACAGTTGCTCCGCCAGGATCAGCCTGACCAGCTGGTGAGGGAAAGTCAGCGCGGACAGCGACCAGGTATACCGGGCTTTCTGCAGTACCGTTT
>JALOMP010000052.1 GCA_025455365.1 Chitinophagaceae bacterium
GATACCCGGGGAAAGCTTAATTGCAAAAAATCATTGATCAATAGGCATCACCTATTGGGTAAATATTACAGTAAATCAATCCCTGTGAGGGTCATTAGAAGCATTGCTTTCGCCCTGCCGAAAGCTGATCTTTTCGAGCAGCACACGGTAGGAAGCCAGCAAATCCGTGACAAACGCCACCATAATCACCTGAAAGCCCATAATCAAAAGCACCGACGCGAGGACCAGAGACTGGATATGACCGTCACCGTAACCTGTGAGATAATAATAGAGGAATCTGGCACCCAGTAGAAATCCCAAGCCAAATAAAATCAGGCCGATGATCGCAAAGAAACGGAAAGGCCGATAAATAACAAAAATCCGGACGATTGTCGCCACCGATTTAAATATATAAACCGGCACGCTTGTAATCAGGCGTGATGGACGCAGGTTCTGATTGACGCGCACCGGAATGGAAACGACTGACATGTTATTGAGACCCGCCTGAATGAGCGTTTCTAAGGTGTAGGTATAATTGTTGAATACCACGAATTGCCTTGCCGCCTTTTGACTGAAAGCCCGAAAGCCGCTCGTCACGTCTTCAACGCTTGTCCGGCTGACGATGCGAACCACCCAGCTGCCGATCTTCTGAAGGATTTTTTTTACAGGTGAAAAATGGCTGATACTATCTATGGGACGTACGCCGATGACCAGATCCGCGCTTCCGTTTACAACCGGATGAGTCAAGGTGGAGATATCGTCCGCACAGTATTGATTATCCGCATCCGTGTTCACAATCACATCGAAATTATCATCAGATCCATACTTTTTACGCAACAGGGTCTTGAACACGTCTTCGAGCACTTTCATCAGTGTTGGACGGTCGATATTTTCAGCGTCTTTGAAATCCTGGAAGGATTCAATCAGGTTAATACTTGCCATAACAAACAGATATTTTCGTTGATCAGCGGGTGTTCAGCTGCCCGCCACAGCTTTTTAGAATACAATCATGATTTTAGTTGCCTTGATCCGGTCAAAAGGGATCTCCATATCCTCGGTTTCCTTTTTCCGGCCCTTCCCTTTTTCCACGGATACCGTAATTCCCTCTTCTGTCACCAGTTTCAGTGTCCCCTGCACGGGTGATCCTTCCAGGAGGGCCACTTCCACCTTACGGCCGATATTTTTCCGGTACTGCCGGTTCATTTTCAGGGGCTCGTCCAGCCCGGGGGAAGACACTTCCAGTGAAAAATCACCGGAAGGAAACAACCCGCTGGCTTCTAACTCCTTGTAAAGCAATCGGTTATAAGAAACACAGCGATCAATCACCACACCTGTGTCGGCGTCCAGGAATACTTTCACATTATTAGTGGGTTTCACCTGAACCCCTACCAGGAAATAAGCCGGGTCTTCAGCCAGCAGGCGGTTCACCATCTCTTCGATGGCGTGGAGCTGTTGTTCCTTGTTCATATCCGGTAAACAAAGAAGGGAACGGCACCGTTCCCTTCTCTTTCTCTTTTATCCACGGCAAATTTACACCGAAAACCATATCTAAAAAAATTTATTCCTGATCAAGTTCATGGGTTGAAATCCGCCTACATCGTACCTTTTACGGGATTAATTGATCATACATATGCAAGAAAGTTTTGGCTCCTTTGTAAATGAAACCGCCGGCCTGCTGAAAGAATATGTGGAAGTAAGGATTGAATTGATAAAATTACGGGCGGTGAGGATGGCTTCCCGCACCCTGAGTATCCTGGTAACCGCTTTCATCATCACCATGCTGTCCCTGTTCATTCTCCTGTTCCTGGGGTTAACTTTTTCGGCATGGATCACCGCCCTTACCGGGAGCCAGGTCGCCGGATATGTGAGTACGGCGGGGCTTTACCTTGTTCTTCTTTTACTCATTATTGCCTTCCGCAGGCCCTTGCTGCAAGACCCCCTGATCAGGGTTTTCATCAATGAAAACCTCAAAGATCACGGGGATGAATCTCAAACCGATGAAACATGAAACAAAGAAAGATCCGTAATGCTGAGGGACTTGACCGGGAAATATACCGCCGGACATTGAGGATGAAAGAGATTGAAACCACGCTGGGGAAAAACATGGCGGCGCTTCCCGGCCAGGTACCCCGGATGGCCCTGTATGCCTTCCTGGGCTCGAAAATCAAGCAGGGTGCCCCCGTTGACATTCCGGGCCAGTTGATGTCCATGGCCCTGGAAAATGAGAAATTGCAGACCAGCCTTTCCGGGCTGATCGACCGGATTGCGGAAATCCTGGGAACGGGCCTGGAGAAGCTGACCAGGGCCTTCACGGACCGGAAAAATCGCCCCACGGAAGAAGAAGCATAATTAACTTTTCCATTCACGCTACAGCCGCTACTTTTATCCCATCATGATACTCCGGTACATCTTTTACGGTTTCCTGGTATACCTGGCATACAGGCTCATCTTCCACTTTATTATCCCCGTTGCCAAAACCACCCGGCAAGTGCGGCGCCAGTTCGATGAAGTCCGTAACCGCATGCAGGAACAACAGATGCAGGATCATTTCAATCCCGGAACCGCTTCCCGTCAACAGTCTGCCGCATCGCAAGCGGAGAAAGGGAAGGGGGATTATATCGATTTCGAGGAAATCAAGGACTAACATGCCCTGCGCCGCCTGCTAGCGTAAAGAAGCCAGCACGTGCTCCACGGACTCCCCGGGTTTCAGGTGATGTGACTGCAGGCCCGTGTCCCTGGCTCCTTCGATGTTTTTCAGATTGTCGTCTACAAACAACGTGGTGGAAGGGTCCAGCCCTTCATTCCGGATGATATGGAGATACCCGCCCGGATCGGGTTTCCGGTGACCCATCTCGTGGGAATAGTAGGCCTTGTGGAACAGGACATCCAGAGACGGATAAGACGTTGTTTCCCGCAGGGTTTGCTGGAAAGCCTCGTAGTGGATACGGTTCGTATTGCTGTAGAGAAAGGTTGGCATAGTGGCTTTCAGTGACTCTACAAACCGGAGGCTCTCCGTCCTGAAGTCCAGCAGCATGGCATTCCATGCTTCCACGATGGATGCGTCCGGCACGCCGGAAGGTAGTTCCTTTCTAAGGGTGGCGATAAACTCCTCCGGGCTTACATGACCTGTTTCCAGCCGGTCGAACAGGGGTGTTGCCTTGAATACGGTAAACAGCCGGTCAAAGTCGCCGATACCCAATCCTTCGAAAGCATGCTTGGTCCGTTCGGGGGCGAGGTTCAGTAAGACCCCACCCAGGTCAAATATGACCGCTTGCGTGTGATTCATCGTGATCCGTTGGAATGATTTCATGAACGGCTTTCGCCGGATATCTATTTTATATGCGGGCTTTCAAATCCCAGTTTCTTCAATCCTCCCTGGATTTCCGGGCAACTCATGAACAGTTTCCACAGCAACCCGCTCCGGTGGTTCTCGATCATTACCACGATGGGGCCCTGGTCGATCGCCAGGTATGAATCCGCGTACCAGTTCTTCGTTTCATTGAAGGCGTCTGTAAATCCATAGGGGCCCCAGATTTTCGGACCGAGTTTGGTATAAAAATGGCGCATCGCCTGCATCGAGTATTCCGGTGTGTAGGGCATGGAACTCAGGGCGGCCGTGGGTGTAATCACCCCCAGGTCATTGTCCGGCGAATGGGCATTGTACCCTTCATGGTTGTCGCTGGCGGTGAGCCCCCAGCAATCGGGGCCGTAACCTTTGAACCCTTTCGGATTGCGAACGCAATGTTCACGGTTGATCAGGACATGGTTCCGGTTGAGCTCCCAGTAGTCGGCATACCGATCCTTCAGGCCCCTGGGATCCAGCCCGAGGAATGAATAATGCGTGAAGAACAGCGGGCCCCCGTAGTCAAACCCAAGGGGAAGTTTAATGCCATAATATTCCTTCCCGTTTTTAAAGTGATTGCTCTCCGCCCAGCATTTATGGTATACCGAAGCGGGAATTGAATGATCCGGTGAGGAAGCCGCGAGGACATAGGTAATCAGGGTTTCATTCCATCCCCGCAACTCGAAGTTCATGCTCCAACCGTGGTTCGGGCTCCAATGCCAATATAAAAGATCCATGCCGCCGCGGGTATGCCAATCCCATTCCGCTCCTTCCCAGAGCCAGTTGATGCGGTTGCGAAGTTCCCGCTCACGCGGGTCGTTTCCGTTGAAATACTGGCGGGCCGTGAGCAGGCCCTGGAACAGGAAAGCGCTCTCCACGAGATCGCCCCCATCGTCCTTTCTGCTGAAAGGAATCGTTGCACCGGTTTCACCATTCAACCAGTGGGGAAAGATGCCGTGATAGTGATTGGCCTTGAGCAGGAAGTTCACCATTTTAAGCATGTGGGCAACCGCGGTATCCCGCTTGATCCATTTCCGTTCCACGGCTACCACTATCGCCATGATTCCAAAACCCGTTCCACCCGTGGTCACTACCTCGTGGCCATAGCCGAAACTGGCATTGCTTCTTTCCCGGGCCATCCCGCTGACCGGGTGCGCGAAATCCCAGAAATACCGGAAAGTCTGGCGTTGGACGGTATCCATCAATGCCTCATCGGGAAGGGGCCGGAAAGTTTTACCCTGTCCAAGGCTTAAGGAGGAGGTTGCAAGGAACAGGATGATCGACAGGGCTAAGGTTCGTTTCATGCATGAATGTACTAGGTTCCGTCCTTTTTTTCCTAATTTTGCCCCTCATTGCAAGCGGGACCCGTCCCGAAACCTGAAACGGCCCCGGCCGTCCAGCCTTGCAACGGACCCATAGCTCAGTTGGTTAGAGCACCTGACTCATAATCAGGGAGTCCCAGGTTCAAGCCCTGGTGGGTCCACCAGCCGGATACCGGTCGATTCATTTCAAACGCTCATGGCCCTGGCCGTGGGCATTTTTTTAAGCTTAACCTTTCTTTAACCCCGGGCAGGATACTTTTGCCCCTTAACGTGTGATATGAAGTTATTCCTGACGGTCGGCTTTTCCCTGCTCCTGGTTTTTTCATCCTATGCGCAGCTGGAAAACGATCCCCTCAAAAACAAAAAAAAGACGCAGAAAATAGACCTGAGCCAGCGTCCGTCTGACCATCTTCTGATCCAGTTCGGATACCATGGATGGGCCAAAACGCCTGACAGCATCAATACCACCGGGTTTTCCAATTCCTTTAATATTTACTTCCTGTTCGATTTCCCCTTCAAAACGAGTCCTAAACTGAGCGTTGGCATTGGTGCCGGCGTGGGAACGGACAATATGTATTTTGAAAGAACGACGATCGACCTGAAACCGATCGACCAGGTGCGATTCTATACGGATTCCATTATCGACTATAAAAAGTACAAACTCGCCACGGGTTATTTCGAGATACCCCTTGAATTGCGTTATTCCTCCAATCCCATCAACATGAACCGTGGTTTCAAGGTGGCGATCGGGGCGAAGGTAGGCGTGTCCTACGACGGCCATATCAAGGCAAATGTTGACCGGGACATCAACGGGCTTGGCGGGTACAAGACCAAGGAAAAAGACCGTACCCATTTCAATACCCCGCGTATCGCCGGTACATTCCGCATTGGCTGGGGGAATGCTTCCGCGTTCGCCACCTACACCTTCAATGAATTTTTCAAGACAAACCGGGGACCGGATATCCGGACCTGGTCCGTTGGCCTATGTTTCAGCGGGCTTTGATACACAACCTCTGATATACGAACAGCGGGCTCCGGCCCGCTTTTTTTCTGCCATTTACCGCTACCTTTGAACCTATAAATCCCCGCTTGCATTGATCGAAAAGAAAAACATCTTCAACCAGGAAGAAAAAGCCGTCCTGGTGGGCGTCATCCTCAAGAACCAGACTGAACAACAGGTAAAGGAATACCTCGATGAGCTTTCCTTCCTCGCCGAGACCGCCGGGGCCGTGCCGGTGAAACGGTATGTCCAGCGCTTGCAGCATCCCGACAGCAAAACCTATATCGGTAAAGGAAAGCTTGAGGAAATCAGTCATTATGTACAGGGCAAGGATATCCGCGTGGTGATTTTTGACGATGAGCTCACCGGCGCACAGATCACCAACCTGGAAAAAGTCCTCAACATAAAGACGATCGACCGCAGCGACCTGATCCTGGACATTTTTGCCCGCCGCGCCAAGACCGCGCAGGCCCGTGCCCAGGTGGAACTGGCACAGTACCAGTACATTTTACCCAGGCTTCGCGGCATGTGGAAACACCTGGAAAGGCTGGGGGGAGGCATCGGTACCCGCGGACCCGGGGAAACGGAAATCGAAACGGACCGACGGATCGTGCGGGAAAAGATATCGCTCTTGCGGAAACGGCTAGGCGAAATCGACAAACAGGCGTTTACGCAACGAAAGGAAAGGGGCGAACTGATCCGCGTAGCCCTGGTGGGATATACCAACGTGGGCAAATCCACCCTTATGAACCTGCTCACCAAGAGCGGCGTACTGGCGGAAAACAAACTGTTCGCCACACTCGATACCACCACCCGGAAGGTGGTGTATGAAAACACGCCCTTTTTGCTGAGCGATACCGTGGGATTCATCCGCAAACTCCCGCATCACCTCGTCGAAAGCTTCAAGAGCACACTCGATGAAGTGAAGGAAAGCGATATCCTGCTGCACGTGATCGATATCTCCCACCCGCAATACGAGGACCAGATGAACGTAGTCAAGACAACGCTGGCGGAAATGGGCTGCCACGACAAACCCGTGATCTGCGTCTTCAATAAAATGGACGAATACGAACGACGGACCTTTGACGAATGGCTGGAACCGGAAGTCCGCGAAAACCTCCTGGCTGAACTGAAAGAACGGTGGGAGAATGAAACAAACGGCAGTTGCGTGTTCATTTCCGCCACTGAAAGGCAAAATATCGACCTGCTCCGCGAAACGATCCTTACCAAGGTCAGGGAACACTACCGCATCCGCTATCCTTACAAAACGGAATTCCTCTATTGATGCCCGGTAAAAAACTCCAGTGGCATCTCCTGGCAGCAGACCCTGGGCTACTGCCATGGCAGGACAACGGCGTGGCGAATGTTGAAAGCAAGGGAAAAAAGATTTGTGTGGCCCGTTACCGCGATGCATTCTATGCTTTTTCCGCCACCTGCCCCCATGCCGGCGGTCAATTCTCCGAAGGATGGATCGATGCGCTCGGCAATATTGTGTGCCCCCTGCACCGCTACCGGTATGCACTGGTTAACGGTCGCAATACCAGCGGCGAAGGATACTACCTGAAGACCTACCCGCTGGAACTGCGCCCGGACGGGCTATACATCGGGCTGCCCGAAGCAGGATTGTTTGGGTGGTAAAACTCCCACCTCTCACCTCCCACCTCCCATCCCGCATTCGCGGGACTTCGCTTTGCTCAGCCTCTCACCTTTTCTCTATCTTAGCTCCATGCCTTCCGGATCCATAAAATTCTTTCGGGTATTCCTCACCGTTGCAATCCTGGCCAACCTGACCGGTATTGGGCTGATTATCCTGGGCCCGGACGGATCGCTCTATGCATCGATCGCCAAAACCATGGCCCGCAATGGGGATTTCATCAGCCTCTACGGCAATGGGACAGACTGGCTCGACAAACCCCATTTCCCTTTCTGGGTCACCGCGCTCTTCTTCAAGATTTTCGGCATACACTACTGGAGCTATAAACTGCCGGCCATCCTCTTCCTGTTGCTGGGTGCCTGGTACACATACCTGTTTGCAAAGCGGCTCTACAACGAAGAAATCGCCCAATGGGCTGTACTCATCCTGCTCAGCAGCCTGCACATCATCCTGTCCAGCATGGACGTGCGTGCCGAACCTTACCTGCTGGCACTGGTCATCGGGTCCACGTATTATTTTTACCGGTACCTGGACGGGTACCGCTTCCAATACCTGTTGCTGGCTTCCCTGTTTGCTGCCTGTGCGTTGATGACAAAAGGAATCTTCGCACTCATCCCGATTGGCGGAGCCGTTGGCGGGCACTTGCTGGTAAAAAGGGAATGGAAAGAGATCTTTTCCTGGCGCTGGTTGCTGGCGGCCCTGTTGATCGGCATCATGATCCTTCCGGAACTTTATACGCTGTATGTGCAGTTCGACATGCATCCGGAGAAAACCGTATTCGGGAGGAAAGGCGTTTCAGGCATCCGCTTCTTCTTCTGGGACAGCCAGTTCGGACGGTTCTTCAATACCGGTCCGATCAAAGGCAAGGGCGATCCGTTTTTCTTTTTCCATTCGCTGCTCTGGGCATTCCTGCCCTGGTCCGTCATACTTTATATCGCCCTGTATGAAAAAACCCGCGGCCTTTTTCGAAAGCCGCTTTCAGGGGAATGGTATACATTTTTTGGGGCGATGCTGAGCTTCCTGGTGTTTACAATCTCCCGGTTCCAGCTGCCGCATTACCTCAATATCGTTTTCCCCTTTTTTGCGATCATCACAGCCCATTGGCTGTACAGCATACAGTTCACGGTTCGCCGTTCACGGTTCACCATCATACAATCCGTACTGACGGCCATCCTTTCCATCCTGCCAGTACTGCTGCACTGGTATTACAGGCCCGGGGAGATGTCAACCATGTTCTGGGTCGGCGCCCTTGCAGTCCTCTTCCTCGCGTGGTGGCTGATCCGCAGGTTTGACTTCAGCCCCATGCAACGGATGATTGCCATGGGCGTGCTTACCATGGCCTGGGTTTTCCTTTACCTGAACGGCGTCTTCTATCCTGACCTCCTGAAATACCAGGGCGGCACGCAGGTAGCCCGGTACCTGAACCGCGAACATCCGGGTGTGCCGGTGGCACAATTACGCCCACGCTTTAGCTATACCCTTGAGTTCGACCTCAACGCACCCTTGCTGACCATCGATTCCCTGGCAGATACCGCGCGCCTGCAGCGTCCCTATTTGCTTGTCCTTATGCAGAAAGACGACAGCACCGGTCGATCCCCATTGGCCGAAATCCCGTCTTTCCCCATCGCCAAACTGAACGGGAAATTCCTCAATCCCCGGACAAGAGCCGGGCAGCTGGAAGCGTTCCGGGTAATCGAGATGCGGTGAACCGGTTGTTTCGCCGGACTTTCCCTATTGAAACATTCCCGTTTTTTCTGCGGGAGGGCAGGAAACCAGTGAAAAGAGTCTTGATTTTTTGCAAAAAGTCCTATTTTTGCACCCCCTTCAGGGAAATTCCTCAGTAGCTCAGCTGGTTAGAGTCCCGAAGCCTCGGGATTAATCAGAGGGTCGAATAGGACAAAAAAATACCCCTGCAGATCAGCTGGTTGAGTCCCGAAGCCTCGGGATTAATCAGAGGGTCGAATAGGGTGAAAACATTCCTCAGTAGCTCAGCTGGTTAGAGCATCTGACTGTTAATCAGAGGGTCACTGGTTCAAGTCCAGTCTGAGGAGCTAAAACCCCGGTTATTCCGGGGTTTTTCTATTTCCGGGCCAACAAGACATGGCGAAATTTGGTCGTGACTCCCCCGACTTACTATCTATATATTCTTCAGTCACTGGCACTCGAAAAATTCTACGTCGGATTTTCAACCGATCCATGGCGAAGGCTGGAAGAACATAATTCAAAAGAACAAAAAACTTTCACATCAAAGTTCAGACCATGGAAGCTTGTCGCGGTATTTAGATGCCCCGGGGATCAATCAAATATTATGCAAATGGAGAAATTCATCAAACGGCAAAAGAGCAAAATCTTCATTAAGGGATTAATTGAGTCTCAGTCTCCAACATCTGGGATTTTACAAAAGCTGGTTAGAGTCCCGCACCTGCGGGATTAATCAGAGGGACACACCGCAATTGCGGCATCAAGTCCGAGGAGCTAAATAATCAAGGGCTTATAAACTGATTGATTGACCCATTCTAATTTTCGTTGTTCTTGCCAGCATCTGAAAATATGCTGTGGATGTCCATCGGAAGATTTTTCGAATCTCCCCGGACAACATGCCATAAACACTACGAGAAATTGCCAATCAAAATTTTGACGGCCATTTATCGGGCATCCGAAACACGGGTCTTGCAAATAAAAAATTGAAAGTCCGATTATTCAACTACCTTAAAGCAGGGGTTCTGAATATCTAGCACTTTCCCTCCCCTATCTACTTCTGTAAACTGCTTTTGTATCTTCCTTTTCACCACCCTTTTTTCCGCTACACTGTAGGAAACAAATCTCCGGATACGATTTTTTTAGTAACCAGTTTAAACTTGCAACATGAAAAGAACCTTCATGGCATTTATGGCCATCCTATTGCTAGCCGCGTGTACAAAAGACAGCAGTACCGATTCCTTCTTACTGGAAGACATCGAAGCAAAACAAAATGGGGGAAACAGGGTTACGCGCCCCATTTCTAATTCCCTCCAAAGTGACCCGGATCCAAGTCTTCCACCGCTTGCCTGCGCCGGTGGCGCCTATGCTGCCGGGGGTGCCTTATTCTATGGCACCATAACCCATCTTGGCAAGGTTACGGGCAACGTGGTCAATCAAAGCTGTGAGTTATTGTCCGATGGCAGGTTAAAAATCACCTCAAAAGACAGAATCATAGCCGCAAACGGTGATTTCCTATATACGGAAGGAACCATCTATGTGACGGTGGTGAGTGCTGAAACAGCAACCATTACCGGAGGTTCCATCATAACGGGCGGCACTGGCAGGTTCGTGGGAGCAACAGGATATTTTATCTACGAAAATATGGTCGTTGACCTCGTAACAGGTCATGAGTCCCATACTTCGTACGGCGAGATTACCTATTGATTCGATTTTCGCTCATTTGCTTGCAGGGGGCTGTCTCATCCACAATTGGGACAGCCCTCTTTCATATGATCCCGCTGAAAGCTGCATTTTCATACAACAAAGCGGGTATTTGGCAGATTTTAACGCCCAGATACGCAAAATGGGGGTAAATTGGAGTAATTGAAAAACCATGCTACGCTGGGCAGTAACCTTCCTGGTTATGGCGATCATCACTGCCATCCCAGGCTTTGGAAATAGTGCGGCCGGCGCGGCATCCATCGCCAAAATCCTGTTTTACATTTTCATTGTGCTGTTTGTCCTGTCCTTTTTGTTTGGAAAGAAGGCATTTAAATAATCATTCACCTAAAGTCACGATTATCATGGATAACACAAAAGTACTGCTCGGTTTCCTGGGTGGCTTGGCCGTTGGCGCCATCGCAGGCATCCTGCTCGCACCGGATAAGGGCTCAGAAACCCGCAAGCGTATTTCCAACATGGCTTCGGATGTAACCGATGCCGTGGAAGACGGGATACACCAGGCGCTTGACAAGGTTAAAGAAAAATATTCGCAGGCGGTCCACCAGGGTGAAGAACTGGCCGACAAAGCTCTGTCAAAAATGACGGATGCGAAGAATGACCTGTCTGGCAGACTGTCCTGAAAATTTCCTCCATGGCAGAAATTATTGAAGACGTAAAAGAATTGGGCAGGCTCAGCAAGGAGTACCTGGACGTAAAACTGGAGATTGCCAAAAGCCAGGCAAAGATCACGGCATCGGATATCGTGAGTAACCTTGTTACAACTACGATGGTGGCGTTCGCATTCATTGGCGCACTGGTCATCTTG
>JALOMP010000331.1 GCA_025455365.1 Chitinophagaceae bacterium
CGTTTCGCGCAGCAGGTAGGTTTCCGCGATATTATGCGTCATAGGCTTCTCCACGTACACGTGTACCCCGGCATTGAGCGCTTCGATGGCCATGGGAGCATGCCAGTGATCCGGCGTGGCGATGACGATGGCATCCACTTCGCCGCTGTTGATGAGTTCCGTATGGGTTCGGAACCGTTTGATTTTGTTGTCGCCTGTATTGAAGGATTCCAGGGCTTTTTCCGCACGAACGTCGAAGACGTCACAGACGGCAGCGAGTTTGATGTTCAGGTTTTCCTGCGCCTTGAAATCCCGCAGCCGGGTGTCCTTGGGATTTTTTTCCAGGGCCTCCTGCATGTCTTTCAGCCAGGCGGTGGATGCGAAGCCCAGGGCGCGACAAAGTTGCTCGCCGCGGATGCCATAACCAATGATGCCAAGGCGGATTGGTTTACCGCTCATGGGGCCCGATGCCGGGGGAGGGGAGGCTTTGATGTTCAGGGTCTCCAGCAGAAACTGCTTTTCCCTTTTTGCCGAGCCGGCAATGCTGGCACCGGCATACCAGACCGCACCGAAGAGCGGTACGCCGCCGAGGGTTTTCAGGAGATCACGCCGGTTCCATTTATTGAAGTTGTTATCGTTTGTCATGGCGATTATTTTATGTCAGTGCTTGCTTTTTTCTTCGCGAATAAAAGTTCGATGCCAAATACGTTTGCCAGGGGGAACTGGTAGATCACAAACAACGCGGCCATCTCAACCAGGTTTTTATTGACGATCCAATAGCTTCCTTCCGCCGGTCCCGGGGGCAGGCCAGGTAAGGGTGGATGGGCGAGGTAGTAGAACATCAGCAGCAGCATGCCCGCGATGCAGCCCCATCGCACTTTCAGGCCAACGAGCAGGCTGATGCCCACGGCTATAAGTCCTGCAATGTTTAAAAAGTCAATGGCGGAGATCAACGAATCGCCGGCGAGCCAGGCGAAGAAGGGCTTGAAGGCCGAAGCGCTAAGCAGGTAACCCCTGGCCGTCCATGAGGGATTATAGGCTTTAATCACCCCTTCATATAAAAAGTGCCAGCCTATGAGCATCCGTAGCAATACCAATGCGTTCGCTTGTACAGCTGTTCGATTCTCTGTGTTCATATATATAGCGTTTTATCGTTCGAATGGAACCGGTGCACGGTGCGGATACCCCCAATGGATGTTGTCCCGGTTTGCGATCAGGAAAATTATAGCTTATTCTATCGGGAATCTGGCATATTCCTTTGAAAATTTTCGGAAATATATGTTTTCCATGTTCCCTGGTCGTCATAAATGAACAGAACCTCGAGTTGCAGGTCTTTGTGGGCCGCCAGGAACTGTTTCGCGGCTTCCACGCCCATCACCATGAATGCCGTGGCATAGGCGTCGGCGGTCATGCAATCATCGGCAACCACCGTGGCGCTCAGCAGGTTGTTTTTAGCGGGATACCCGGTATGCGGGTTGATGATATGCGAGAATTTTTTCCCGTTTTCCACGTAGAACTTTTTGTAGTTACCGGAAGTGGCGAGGGCTTTGTCCTGCAGGGCGATGGTCCGGTTCAGGGTAGCGCCATCGGCCGGGTTCTCATCCGGCTCCTGGATACCCACCGTCCAGGGACTGCCGTCGAGTTTTTTCCCTTTGGCCCGCAACTCCCCGCCCAACTCCACGAGGTAATGGTGGATGCCCTTGCTTTCGAGGAACGCCGCCAGGATGTCCACGGTGTACCCTTGGGCAATGGCATTAAAATCGAGCATGACCCTCGGGGATTCTTTGACCAGTGTACTTCCAACCAGCCGGACTTTCTGGTAGCCCACGAGCCTGCGTAAGCTGTCGATCATCATGCTGTCAACTGTCGACTTTTTCGTAAACCCGAATCCATAGGCATTGACCAGCGGTGCGACGGTCACGTCAAACAGTCCATCGGTCTTTTCCGAAACATCTATCGACTTTTGGAGGACATCCGTGAAATATGCGTCCACCGTTGCAATTTCATTTCGATTGATCCGGGAGATGATCGATTGCGACTGGTAAGTGGAGAGCGACGCGTCGATGGTCTGCAGGATCGAATCGATGGCCGTCCGGTAGTTGGCGTTGGCGCCCGCCACATAGGTGATGGTGTAGGAGGTTCCCTGCGCGGGGCCGGATATCTTAATGGTATTCCTGATCCCGCGGTTGCAGTTGATAAAAGTAAAAAGGGTGATGATGGAAAGCAGTATGAATTTCATGATGGTCTTTACTGCAAATATCTATGTCGGGGATTTCCGGTATAAGCCTGACATCATCAGGTTCCAGGTAAAGGTCTCGGTTAAGTTATGCAAAAAGGTATTTCATGCGATGGTTTTTCAGATAAATCTGCGAGAACGCACTTCGTTATAATGACTGGCTGGCTTGTCCGTTGAAAGTGTCTTTTACAGGATGAAATTGAACAGGTAGCCGGAAATAATGATGAAAAAGGCGATCACGCCAAAGAAAATGGCGATCAGCTTCCAGGTCATGACTTTTTTCAATAGGGTGGCCTCGGGAATGGACAAACCCACTACGGCCATCATGAAGGCGATGGCGGTACCAATGGGGACTCCTTTACTCACAAATACCTGTATGATAGGTAAGACGCCAGCTGCATTGCTGTACATGGGCACGCCCAGGATAACCGCAAGGGGAACAGCGAGGGGATTATCTTTGCTGATATATTTTTCGAAGAAGCCAGTGGGGATAAATCCGTGCATGGCTGCGCCAATGCCAATGCCCAAAATGATATACCAAAAAACGCTTTTAATGATTGCAATGGCTTCTTTCAGAATGAGCGGTATTTTTTGCCGGATTGTCAAATTGACGGATTCCATTTCTTCCTCCGCATGCGCGCCTTCGATAAGTTGTTGCACCCAGGGTGTCAGGTATTTTTCCAACTTCATGTTGCCGAGCAGGATGCCGCCGATCATCCCAAGCAATATACCGCTCGCTCCGTAGATCATCGTGGTTTTGAGCCCGAACATCCCGATAAACATGGCGAGCGCCACCTCATTGACAAGTGGTGATGTGATCAGAAAGGCAAAAGTAACGCCCAAGGGTATTCCGCCTTTTACAAACCCGATAAACAAGGGTACCGATGAGCAGGAACAGAATGGCGTAAGCGCACCAAAAAGCGAGGCAAGCAGGTATTCAAGTCCATAAAGTTTGTTGCGGGATAGGTAGTTCCTGATTTTTTCAACCGGGAAGTAGGAATTTATTAATCCCATGACCACCGTAATGCCAAAAAGTAATAGCAGAATCTTTACAGTGTCGTATACGAAGAAAGAAAGCGCATTACCCACCCTGCTCTGCGCGGGAATATTCAATAAGCTATATGTCAGCCAATCGGAAAAGGATTGAAGCCAGT
>JALOMP010000053.1 GCA_025455365.1 Chitinophagaceae bacterium
GCTAGACCAATCCCCAGCTGACGTCTCCGTTTTTTTCATCTTTCAACTGGATGCCAAGTTCCAGGAGCTGGTTCCTGATTTTGTCGGACGTCATATAATCCTTGCGGGCTTTTGCTTCCCGGCGCACATCGATGAGCAGTTTCACCACCCCTTCCAGTGTATTTTTTGCGGCACCCTGTTCTTCCCTCAGCCCGAAAATGTCTTCCAGGTAAATCCTGAACCTTTCTTTCATTAGGCTCATCGACTCAGGGCCCAGGGCCCCGGGTTGCAAATGCCCGTCTTTCATGGAATTAATTACAGGGACCAGTTCGAAGAAATTGGCCAGCACCTTCGCCGTATTGAAATCGTCCGACATAAATTCCGGCATTTCATCCAGGAGCTTGCGTACACGCTGTTCCAGTGTTTCATCCGGTTGACCGTTTTTGGATGGGTCGCTTTCCAGCGTGTCAAGCACCGCATACGCTTCCCAAAGGCGCCTGAGCCCCTTTTCGGCTGCCTGTAATGCCTCATTGCTGAAATCAAGCGTACTGCGGTAGTGTGTCTGCAGGATGAAGAATCGGATGGTCATGGGGCTGTACGCCTGTTCCAGTACGGGACTCTGGCCGCTGAACAGTTCGCTGAGCTTAATCACGTTGTTGTAGCTCTTGCCCATCTTCTTCCCGTTGATGGTGATCATGTTATTGTGCAGCCAGTATCGTGCCGGCACCTGGTGGTTGCATACCGCGCTTTGCGCGATTTCACATTCGTGGTGAGGGAATTGCAGATCCATGCCGCCGCCATGAATATCGAAGGACTTCCCCAGGTACTTTGTACTCATGGCCGAGCACTCGATATGCCATCCCGGGAAGCCAATACCCCAGGGGCTTTTCCACCGCATGATGTGTTCCGGCGCGGCGTTCTTCCAGAGCGCGAAATCACTTTTATTTCTTTTTTCGTCCTGTGATTCCAGTTCGCGGGTGGTTTCCAGTTGTTCATCGAGTACACGTCCGCTGAGGATTCCGTAAGGCATGCCTTTGGCAGCGAAATCGTGGTGGTATTTTTCAACATCAAAATATACAGACCCGTTTGCCAGGTATGCATAACCGTCAGCAATGATCTGTTCGATCATGTTGATCTGTTCCACGATGTGACCGGTAGCGGTAGGCTCGATGGAGGGTTCAAGGTTGTTGAACTGGTGCATCGCCCAGTGAAAGAGATTGGTATATTTCTGTACCAGCTCCATGGGTTCCAGCATTTCCAGCACGGCCTTTTTGGAAATCTTATCCTCCGCTTCCCTGCCTTCCTCTTCGAAGTGGCCCGCATCCGTGATATTTCGGACATAGCGAACTTTATAGCCCAGGTGCATCAGGTAGCGGTAAATGATATCAAAGGTTATGAACGGCCTGGCATGTCCCAGGTGGCTTTCGCCACTCACGGTGGGTCCGCACACGTACATGCCCACATGCCCGGGAGTAATCGAATCGAATACTTCTTTCTGTCTGGTCAGCGAATTATATACTTTCAGTACTGGCATGTGGCTCGGTTGCGGTGAATAATGTTGTGTTGGTAATGCGATGCGGAAATGGCCGTCACGTCAGCAACAGCAACAGGGAGATAAGGGAGTATTTGCAGCCTTGGGGAGCATGTGGCAAAACTATTCTTTTTTGGGCAATTTGAGATCGGCCAGCATGCCGTAGTGGTCAGACAGGGCCTTGCGGACCATGAAAAAGCCCGTTGTTTCGAATGAGGGATCGGTGAAAATATAGTCGATCCGAAGGGTGGGTAGTTTTCCCAGGAAACGGGAACTCGCACTGGTAAAGGTCTTCCCGATACCGGACCCCTGCTCCAGGAAAGCGTCATGCATGTCCTTTCGGATATTAAGGTAGGCGTAGGAGTTGGGTACATCATTCAGGTCGCCACAGACGACGAGCGGATAGGGGCTTTTATCCAGTTCTTTGCGGACAAAGTCCGACTGCTCCCCGTGCAGGTAAAAAGTGTTGCTCATTTTCCGCAGGATTTTCCTGGACTCTTCCAGTCTTTTGTCCTGTTCGTTTTTGATTTTACCCAGGCTCTGGTAATCCCTTGGCATGAAACGGAAGGACTGAAGGTGGATGGTACCAACACGAATGGTATCGCCCGATACGGCGATATCCGCGAACACGGTACTTTCCGCCCCCTCCTCGATGCTTTCGGGGTATGGCACCCTGGTTGCCTGCAGGATCGGGTACCGGGAAAATATGGCGGTGCCGGTGATGATGGTGCGCCAGTGCACCTGGTCTCTTGAGAAATAATGATAGGGATATCCCATGTCCTGCGTCATGATCTTGATCATGTCTCTCCCTTTGTCTTCGCCATTGTTGTAAAATTCCTGGAAACAGATGACATCGGGCTTGTAGGTTTTTATTTCGGCGAGGATGGCCGACATATTCCCCGTTTCATCGCCCTCGAACCTGTCCTTTTTGAACGGTACGAAGTACCGCACATTCCAGTTCATCACACGGAGTTCGCCGGATTGCTTTTGAATGGGAAAATCCTTTTCTCCCCGGAAGGCCAGGAGCGTCCGGATATTGCCCATGCCCAGCAGCAAGGCAACGAGCGTATAGAGACTCTTGCGGGGGTGCACCAGCAACCAGAAAACGAAAAACAACAAGAGTGTCGCCAGCAGGTATGGAAACAGCAGGCCCATGAACCCGGTGAACCACCATTTGCCGGGATGCAGGTAGGGAGTGACACAGGACAGTAAAAAAAGGAGAATGACGAGGAGATTGGCCCCCAGGACAACACCTGATGTAAGCTTTCTGAACAGGCGGGTCATGAGGAAAAATTATAAATCTTCCTCGCTGGCCCTTTTCAGCAATTCTTTTTCTTCATCTGACAGTCGGTCGAAGCCGCGCTGGTTGATTTTATCCAGGATCTCGTCAATTTTTTGCTGCGTGACATGGGTTGTCTTTTTGAAGGGCTGTTTGCCACGGGTGTTGTAAAAAACTTCCTGTTTTACGGGATTGCGGCGGGGTATATTCCTTTCAGGATTGAAGAGATTGGTGAGTTTGTCGTACAGGTGGTTCATCCAGGCTCCCCAGTCGTTTCCGTTCAATAATGCCCTGGCATACAGGAAACCGACGGCGGCACTGGCCAGGTGGGGCAGGAACATTCCCGTGGTGCGACCGATGGCGGCGAAATCAATGATCACAAATGCCGCTGTCATCGCCCAAAGGGGAATGCCGCCCCCGATCATCGGGAAAATGCGGTAGTTGGGCGATACGGTGGTGGCGGCAATGGCAATAGCCATGACCGGGGGTGCTGCACCCAGCATGACAGCCGTATCCTTAAACGTTTTTAATTGGGGCACCAGGTTAAAGGAGAGCAGGAAAACTACTACGGCCGCAAGGCCGCCGTAAAAATAGAGGGGAATGATTTTACGATTCCCGGTGAGGTCCTGGAGGATATACCCAAAGGTCCACAGCCAGAAAAGGCTGCTGAGCAGCAGGATCGTATTCAACTGGGTGAACATGGTGGTAACCAGTGTCCAGGGCCTTTGAAGCAGTTTGGTCATATCCGCGGGGAGGGTGAACCACGGATACGTGTTCTTCATGAACAATTCCTGGGAGAGCCCGGACAGGCCGTAAACGGATTTAAGGAAGTGCAGTAGAATGAATACCAGCACGTTGATGATAATAAGCATCATCAGCGCGTTGTTGTCTGCCCAGATCGACGATCTCCTGACTTTCGGATAATCCCTGTACCCCATATCTAGTTATTCCCCGGATGAACTTAAAATTAAGAAATAATCTCCGCTAAAACGAGCATGCTAGTAAAACGTATTTCGATTTTTTTTGTTCCAGAGCATTACGAGGACGATACCAACGATCGCCCCCCCGATATGGGCGAAATGGGCAACGCCGCTTTGCTGGTTGGAGACGCCCCCGAAAAGGTCCAGGGCAACCAGTCCCAACAGTGCCCATTTGGCTTTAATGGGGAAGGGGATGGGAAGGATAAAGAGCTGGGAATTAGGGAAGGTGTAGGCAAATGCGGCAAAGATACCCATGACGGCGCCGGAAGCGCCCAGGGTGGGAATATTCATGGTGCCATAGAAGGTTTCCGGGCTGATGCTTCCCTGTTCAAAGAGCGGTTCCAGTTTGGACATGTCATATCCCATGGCCAGCATATGTACCATCGCAGCCCCGAGCCCGCAAAGCAGGTAAAATATCAGGAAGCGCTTGGGTCCCCACAGGTTTTCAAGGGTACTGCCGAACATCCACAGGGCGAACATATTGAAAAGGATGTGAAAAAAATTGCCAGGGGAATGCAGGAACATATATGTCAGCAACTGCCATGGCTTGTAGAAAACGGATTTGTAATAGTGGAGTGCAAAAGTTTCTTCCACGGGAAAAATGCCGTCCCCGATCGTGATTTGTGCCAGCCACACGAGGGCGTTGATGATGATCAGGTTTTTTATAATGGTTGGTAACACCTGGAACCCGCCGGGTCTGATATCTGAGGGCATAGATGGCTTGCGTTAAAGGAGCGAAAGTAGCACAAGTAGTGTAAAGAGATTATGAAAGATTGCGAAGGGTAAGTTGCGCCACGTTTTCAATATGATGCGTGTGCGGGAACATGTCCACGGCCTGCAGGGCGGTCACTTCATAGCGGTTCTGGAGCGCCTGGAGATCACGGGCTTGTGTAGCCGTGTTGCAACTGACGTAGACTACCCGCGGTGCGCCGATTTCCAGGATCTTGCGAACCAGGGCTTCGTGCATGCCTGCCCGGGGCGGGTCCGTGATAATCACGTCCGGCCTGCCTTCGCGCTCAAAAAAGTCATCGGTACAGACGTTCACCACATCGCCGCTGAAGAACCGGGCCTTGCGAATTCCGTTGGCTTCCGCGTTCTCGCGCGCATCCCGGACGGCAGCCTCAATGACCTCCACACCCACCACTTTTCCGGCTTCATCGCTGCAAAACAACCCGATACTTCCGGTGCCGCAATAGAGGTCGTACAAGGTTTCCGATCCGGACAAACCGGCGAAGCGGCGCGTGATTTCATAGAGCCTTTCAGCCTGCCTGGTGTTGGTCTGGAAAAAGGATATCGGGCCGATGCGGAAAGACAGCCTGCCCAGTTTTTCCGTCACCCATGCCTGTCCTCTGAAAAGGACTGGTTCCAGGTCGTGCAGGCTGTCGTTTACCTTGGGATTGACGGTGAAATAGAGCGATGTGATGAAAGGAAACGCCGCGTACAGGTCTTCCAGCAGCCGGGTCCTTAATTCGTCCCAGCCCGGTGCTACCACCAGGTTTACCATCAGCTCACCGGTGGTACAATACCGAAAGGTCAGGTTGCGCAGCCAGCCCGAATGCCTGCGAATATCATAATAGGGGAATTGCCTGGAAAGGGTATAGTCCCGCACCCAGTTCCTGATGCGATCAACGGGTTCAGGCATGAGATGGCAGCGCCGTATGTCAACGATTTTGTCAAATAGTTTCGGTACGTGGAAACCGAGGGCCGGTTTAAAAAAAACGGCGCCGTCATCTTCTTCCTTCTTTTCAGGAAGGGCGCTGATTTCCTCCGGGCTTAGCCAGGATCGGTTGCTGAACGTAAATTCCAGTTTGTTCCGGTACTCCCTGTCCGGGTTTGCCCCCAAAATGGGGGGAAAGGAAGGAAGTTCGAGCTTTCCGATCCTGCGCAGGTTGTCTTCCACTTCCTGCTGCTTGTATTGCAGTTGCTTCTCATAGGGGAGCATTTGCCATTTGCAGCCCCCGCAGGTACCGAAGTGTTCGCAAAATGGGTCCTGCCTGTCGGCGGAAAGTTTCTGAAAGCGAATCACCCTTCCTTCCGCCCAGTCCTTTTTGTTTTTTGTAAGCCGGATATCCGCCACGTCGCCGGGTACGGCGCCTTCGATAAAATACACTTTTCCGTCGATCCTGGCCAGCGCCTTGCCTTCCGCCGCATACCCGGACACTTCCACGGCAGGGACTGTTAATGCCTTTCCTTTACGCATACCGCAAAAGTACTGTGTAACAGCGGATTCGGGGCATTGCAGGCTTTAACAGAAAAGAACGCCCTTTTTGAATATTTTTGTTGCAGAAGCTGCTTACCCATGAACCTGAAACCTATCGTCTTATTCCTGTTGCTGTCCCTGCAAGCCGGTGCCCAGTCCCCATACCGGATAAAAGTTACCCTGAAGCCCCTGACCCGGGGCTACCTGTACCTGGCCCATCACTATGGAAACAAGCAATACCTGATCGACTCGGCTAAACTCAATGAAAAAAGCGAGGCTGTATTTGCCGGGAAGGAAAAGCTCCCAGGCGGCGTATACCTGGTGGCGTTCCCCCAGAAAAATAACTGGATTGAATGCATCGTGGACAAACAGCAGCAGTTCGAAATTATAGCCGATACATCGGACCTGTTCAGTACCATCCGGTTCTCCGGTTCCGAGGATAATATACTTTTTGCCGAATACCAGCAGAAATCCTACCGGCTAGGGGCCGACCTGGGGGCCATGCAGAAGAATTTGGCCTCGGCATCGCCTGCAGAGGCGGAAAAGATAAAGGCTGCGATGCAGGAAAAAAGCAACCAGCTGCAACAATACAGGGAACAATTCTTAACCCGCTACCCGGATCATCTCCTCAGTGCGATCTTCAGGGTTCTCCGGGAGCCGGTTGTTCCGCCGGCCGACAAGCACCCGGGCGGCAGGTATGATTCAATGTACGCCTACCAGTATTACAAGAATCATTACTGGGACGGGGTTTCCTTTGCGGACGATAGGCTGGTGCGCACGCCTGTTTTCCAGCCCAAGTTTGACCGTTATTTCACGCAGGTGCTGCCACAACACCCGGACTCACTCAAAGCCGCGGCCGACCAGGTCCTGCAGGCTTCCGCCAAAGCCCCGGAAATGTTCAAATTCGTATTGGCCAACCTGACGGATAAATATGTGAACCCGGCATTCATGGGGCAGGATGCCGTGTTCGTGCATCTCTTTGAGAAGTATTATCTGACCGGCCAGGCAGACAGCTGGATGAGCGAGAAATACCGCAAGTTCATCTTTGACCGCGGGTACAGCCTGATGGGAAATGTCATCGGGTTACAGGGCTCCGATTTCCCCTTCCTGGATACCGCCGGGAAGAAGAGCTCCCTTTACCAGGTGAACAGTACCTATACCGTGATTTGCTTCTGGGACCCAACCTGCAGTCATTGCAAGGAAGAGGTTCCCAAACTGGATTCCCTGTACCAGGCCGTTTGGAAAACAAAAGGGGTTAAAGTGGTGGGAATGAAGACGGAAGGAACCATGGACCAGTGGCTGAAGTTCATCCACGAGCACAATTTGAAGGATTGGATACACGTTTACCAGACACAGGAAATGAAGGATGCCGATTATGCCGCCGGCCGGCCAGGTTACCGTCAGCTATACGATGTATACCAGACGCCCATGCTGTACCTGCTGGACCGGGACAAGCGCATCATCGCCAAAAAACTCAATTACCAGCAACTGCATGAGCTTTTGCAGGCCAAATGGCAGGGCACTGCCTCGAACTAATATCCAGGAACCATGAAGTCGCTGATCATTACCCTTTCCCTGGCCTTGACTTGCTTCCAGGCCGGGGCACAGACACTTTTTTCATATGGCCCGTATACAGTGTCCCAGGATGAATTCCTCCGTGCATTCTACAAGAATAACCCGGATACGGGCGACTATCGCAAAGCCATAACCGAATACCTGGAACTGTACACCCGGTTCCGTTTGAAGGTCCAGGCGGCCTATGACGCGCGTATGGATACCCTTCCCGGCCAGGTGGCAGACGCGCAGGGTTTCAGATCCCAGATCGAACCGGGTTTCATGACGGATACCACGGTTTTCAGTCGCCTGGCCTCGGAGGCCTGGGAGCGAAGCCGTAAAGAAATCCGTCTTTCCCATATTTTCATTCCGTTCCGAAGCGATTTTAAGGACAACCCATATTCCAGGGAACCGGCCAGCCGTGAAGACAGCCTGGTGGCGCTGAAGAAAGTGAATGAAGTGCAGTTGCGCCTGAAGGCAGGGGAGTCATTTGAGGCCCTCGCCCTGGCCTATTCGGCCGATCCCGATATCGAGCAACAAAAAGGATACCTGGGTTATATAACCGTTTTTACGCTTCCCTACGCGCTGGAGAACACGGCCTACACCCTCACTGACCAGCAGGTATCCGGCCCCGTCATCACCGGTTCCGGCTATCATTTCCTGAAAAAACTGGGCGAAAGACCTGCCAAAGGCAAGGTGAAAGTGGCGCAGATCCTGGTTGCCACGGAGCCCGGTGCGGGCCCCGCATCGCGTGAATCTGCCCGCAAACTGGCCGATTCGCTGTACCAGGCCGTCCGGGCCGGCAGTTCCTTTGAACAGCTTGCCATCGGTTTCAGCAACGATAAAAGCAGCTTCGCCAATGGCGGTGTGTTGCCTGAATTCGGGGTAGGGCAGTACAGTCCCGTTTTTGAGGAACAGGCATTTGCCCTTGGCGATTCCGGCAGTATTTCCCCGCCCTTTGAAACCGCATTTGGGTTTCATATACTGAAAAAAATCGGGAACCATCCGCCGGAACAGGATCGGTCCGCCGGGCTCCTGCTGTACCGCGGCATGGTCCTGGAGGATGGTCGCAACGCATTGGCAAAGGATCAGTTTGAAAGAAATGCGATTGCCAGATCGGGATACAAAAAAGCGAACTACCGGGAAGCTGATTTATGGGCGATGACAGACAGCTTCCTGTTGGCGGGGAAAACCGACAGGGTGGGGTCTATGCAGTCGTCTACCACGCTCTTTACGTTCCCCAAGGGCAAAGCCACCGTTGCCGAATGGCTCACCTTCTGCAGGGAAAAGACCACGGACGCGGCCAGGCAATCGTATCCGGGACTCATGGATGCGTTTGTCCGTTACCGTTCTGTAGAATACTACCGTACCAACCTGGAAGCATTTGATCCGGCGTTTGCCGCCCAGATGAAGGAGTTCAGGGATGGCAACCTGCTGTTTGAAATCATGGAGAAACAGGTCTGGAGCAAAGCGGGATCCGATACTGCGGGACTGCGCCGGCATTATGCTAAAAACCCGGGAAAATACAACTGGGGGCCAAGCGCCAGTGCCGTTGTCCTGCATGCCGCTGACCTGCAGACGGCCAGTGATGCCCTTGGTGTCCTTAAAAAGAATCCCGCCTCGTGGCCGGACCTGGTCAACCAGTCCGGAGGGCGATTGATCGCGGACAGCGGCCGCTTTGAGCTGGCCCAGCTGACGGATGCGCCGGTGGCTGAACTGCGCGATGGCGTATTCACGGGTATCCGGGCCAATGAAGGGGACGGCACACAATCGTTCACCTATATCGTTAAAGTATACCCGAAATCATCGCCCCGTAGTTTCGAGGATTCCAGGGGACAGGTGATGAACGACTACCAGCAGGCGCTGGAAGACCAGTGGGTGGCATCGTTAAAGAAGAAGTATCCCGTTACCGTCAATCGGGCGGCCTGGGAGAAAATCGTATCTAAAAAGGGAAGGTTTTAAAACACTTCTTTAACCGTGTTCCAAATGACTTTCGGCTTGCCGAGGGTGTAATAGTGCAGCACGGGCACGCCGGCTTTTTTAAGTTCCTTCGACTGGGCAATCAGCCATTCCGTGCCCACTTTTTCGCATTCTTCATCCGTTTTACATGCCAGCAGGGCCGTGCTGAGTTCGGAAGGCAGGTCCACGTGAAAGGTCCTTGGTATCACGGAAAGCTGTTTCTTATTGGTGATGGGCTTGAGCCCGGGTATGATGGGGACTTCGATGCCTGCCGCCCGGCAGTTTTCAACAAAGCGGAAATACCGTGCATTGTCGAAGAACATCTGTGTGACGATATAATCCGCACCTGCGGCCACTTTCGCTTTCAGAAATTCCATGTCGGTATCCAGGTTGGGCGCTTCATAATGTTTCTCCGGGTAACCGGCCACGCCGATGCAGAAATTGGTGCGGAACCCTTCCCGGATATCTTCTTCCAGGTAAATGCCATGGTTCAGGTCTACCACCTGCCGCAACAGGTCGATGGCGTATGTATGTCCTTCCGGTTCGGGCTCGAAATAGGTTTCATTTTTGGTAGCATCGCCCCGGATGATAAGCACATTATCGATGCCGAGGAAGTTCAGGTCTATCAGCGCATCTTCCGTTTCCCGCCGGGTAAAGCCTCCGCAGATCAGGTGCGGAACGGCGTCCACTTTGTAATGGTTCATGATGGCCGCGCAAATGCCAACCGTGCCCGGTCGTTTACGCACTTCCACTTTCTCGAAAGTGCCGTCCGGTTTCTTCTTGAATATCTGTTCACTGCGGTGATAGGTCACGTTGATGAAGGAAGGCTTGAATTCCATCAGGGGATCCAGGTGCGTATATACGGATTTGATGGTCTTGCCTTTCAGCGGCGGCAGGATTTCAAAAGAAACGAGGGTGCTTGTTGACTGACGGATATGATCGATTACTTTCATCTGGATATCGCTGGTGGTTTAAAGGCTGCAAAATAAGCTACAAATGACGGTTCCTGCAAATCTGTTAAACCATGGATCGTCCGGGCTTCTCCGGGAGAACTTCCTTATTTTTGTCCATCCTGCCTGAGCCAGCGGCAGGTTCCATCAACCAGTATTCATGAGCCTGATCATCCATACCAAGGACCTTGTTAAGCAATACCGGAACCGAACCGTTGTAAACAAAGTGTCCGTGAACGTACAGCAGGGCGAGATTGTGGGTCTGCTTGGTCCCAACGGCGCCGGGAAAACCACCACGTTTTACATGGTTGTTGGTCTCATCAGGCCTGATGAAGGATCCGTATTCCTTGGCGAGGAGGAAATTACCAGCCTGCCTATGTACAAGCGGGCCCAGATGGGCATCGGTTATCTCCCCCAGGAAGCATCCGTGTTCCGAAAGCTTTCCGTGGAAGACAATATCAGCGCCGTTCTTGAGATGACCAATCTCACCAGGCAACAGCAGAAGGAAAAACTGGAAGACCTGCTGACGGAATTCCGGCTCAACCATGTGCGCAAGAACAATGGCGATTCACTAAGTGGCGGGGAGCGCAGACGGACTGAAATCGCCCGGGCCCTGGCCGTGGACCCCAAGTTCATCCTGCTGGACGAACCTTTTGCGGGCGTTGATCCGATCGCGGTGGAGGATATTCAAACCGTGGTTGCGCGCCTCAAGTACAAGAATATCGGTATCCTGATCACAGATCACAACGTGAATGAGACCCTTTCCATTTGCGACCGCGCCTACCTGCTCATCGAAGGAAAGATTTTCAAGCACGGCACCGCCGAGGAACTGGCGGAGGATGAACAGGTGCGAAGGCTTTACCTTGGACGGAATTTTGAACTGAAAAGAAAAGACTATCTTCACGAAGAAGCCCGTCTGGACAGCATTGGATCATCGGATTCATGATCCGGACAGGCGGTTCAGGCACGCCTAGCGAAACTGACAGCGTATGAAGCTTT